>NZ_JBVHLU010000125.1:0-26603 GCF_055558835.1 Embleya sp. NPDC025285 | reverse complement strand
TGCGTTCTCCGCTCCCGTCGGCCTCTCCCCCCCCCCCCCGCCCCCTCCCCCCCCCCCCCCCCCCCCCCCCCGAGGCCGGAGTCGTGGACGCGGATCGTGCTTGCGGGTGGTCAGTCGGTCGGTGGGTCGATCCGGATTCGGTGGCTGTCGTTGTCGGAGAGGAACCCGGCCAGTTCCTGGCCCTGTTCGGTGATGGCCGTGCGGTCGGCTCGGGAGAAGGGGCGCAGTGGGGTGACCACCACGGTGCCCGTCTCCACGGTCCAGGTCGCGGCGACCCGACCGTCGACCAGGACGACGCGCGCACCGGCGACGGACAGGCCGCGGTGTTCGTAGTCGATGATCCGGGTGCGGTCGTGGTAGCCGAGGATCGCGTTGTCGAACGCCGGCAGGAACCGTACCGGGGCGGGCGTGTCGGGATCCGGACGCGGCGCGTCGGCAAGGTCCAACAGTTCCCGGCCCCGCTCGTCGCGGAAGCTCACCAGTTCCTCCCGGACCGCGGCGATCGCGGCCGGCAGCCCGGCGAGCCCGCACCAGGCGCGCAGGTCGGCCGAGGCGGCCGGCCCGAACGCGGCCAGATATCGCCGTACCAGCGCCCGCCCCACCGGATCGGACCCGTCCGGCGCCGGCGGATCCACCTCGCGTCCCAGCCACGTGGCGAGCGGAAGGTGGCGTACGCCCGCTCTGGTGCGCCACACTCCGCGCGGCGGCAGTTGCGCCATCGGGACCAGGGCGCTGATCACCATCTCCCCCAGCGCCCGCGGTTCCGTCTTCGGCCACGTCTCGGCGAGCGCCCGCGTGATCTCCGCCGTCGTGTGGGGTTCGCCGTCGGCCATCACCGCCCGGCCCGCCGCGGCGAGCGCGTCGAGGTCCACCCCGTCGAGATCGCGACGGTAGACGCCGAGGACCCGTTGGCGCAGCATGTCGTCGTGGCGCGCCCGCCAGGCCAGGACGTCCTCGGCGGTGACCAGATGGACGGTGCGGCGCATGAGACCGGTCCGTACCACGCGCCGTCCGGTCAGCAGACCCGAGAGTACCGCCGGATCGAACGCCCGCAGCCGCGACCAAAGCCCGACGAACGGCTCCTGCGGCTCCTGCGCCTGCAAACCGCACAGGTGCGCGACGGCGTCCAGGGTCGGTACGTCCGCGCGATCGAGCAACAACTGCCGGGCCAGCGTCGCGCGGTTGAGCGCCCGCGTGTCGAGAACGGTCATCGGCCGCACACCGCCGCGCACTCGTCGACGGCCCGCCGGCGCAGCGACACCGCGGCGATGCGCGGGGCAGAGCCCCGGGACGGGCCGCACGTCATCGTGCCCGGGCAGTGCGGACCGACCCGCGTTCGGGTCCGTCCCAGGGGCCGCATCCTCATGGTGGGTGTTCCTTTCGATGGCTTGTCGGTGCCGGTCATGGTTTCTTCGGTCCCGCACGAGGCTCCGGCGGTGGCGCTCGGCGGCTCCGTCGATCGCGGCGGTCGCACCCGTCGCGTTCGTCGTTCGTCGGTCTTCGTTCGTCGGTCTTCGTTCGTCGTTCTTGGTTCTGGTTCCGGTTCCGGTTCTTCAAGTGCCGTCCCGCCGCGCTGCCGCCTGGTCACAGGAGCGTCGCCCGGCAGCGTGACGGGAAGGGCGGACCGCGCGCGCCTCCCCATCACGCTCGCCGCTCTCACCCGCTGTACGGACTCGCCACGTCCAGCACCCAGACGACGCCGAAGCGATCCGTGAGCATCCCGTAGAGCGGAGCCCACTGCGCCGGCGCCAACGGCTGCACGATGCTCGCCCCGACGGAGAGCTTCTCCCAGTACGTCGTGATCTCCTTCGTGTCCTCGCCGCGCAGGGAGACGAAGAACGAGTTCACACCCCGATCCCACGGCATCCCCGCAGGCACGTCGTACGCCATCACGTGGAAGCCGTTGTCCGCGACCACCTGACCCCACATCACCTGCCCCGCCGCGACGGGATCCGACACGTTCCCGGCATCCCCGTACGCGACGACGGCGATGTCACCACCGAACACGGACCGGTAGAACTCGAGCGCCGCCCGAGCCTCGCCCCGGAAGTTCAGATGAGTGACCGACTTAACCGACATCCTGGCTCCTGACCTTCGATGATCGCCTTCTCCGGACACCATGCGGCGCCCGCCGTACCGAACCGCGGACCACAGGCCACACACCGCGGCCCGCGCACCGCAGAGCGCGCACCGCTCACCACGGACCGCGATCACGTCGACGGTGTCTGCCGGGAGCGGGTGCCCCGGCTGGTCCGTGCGTTCTCCCCGTCCGGCCCGAGATCACAGTCGCAGCAGAAGAGGTCAGGTTGTGGCCGCTTCTCCAGGCATCATGGAGCCATGCAGAAGACCTCGGCCCGATTGCTCTCGCTGCTCTCGCTTCTCCAGGCGCGCCGGGACTGGCCCGGGGCGCTGCTGGCCGAGCGCCTGGACATCAGCCCGCGCACCGTGCGCCGCGACGTCGACCGGCTGCGCGAACTCGGCTACCCCATCGTGGCCTTCAAGGGACCCGACGGCGGGTACCGGCTCGACGCCGGCACGGAACTGCCGCCGCTGTTGTTCGACGACGAGCAGGCCGTCGCCCTCGCCGTCGCCCTCCGGATCGCCACCACCACCGGTGCCGGTATCGAGGAGGCCGCCGCACGCGCGCTGACCACCGTCCGCCAGGTCATGCCGGCCCGTCTGCGCCGGCGCATCGACACCTTCGAGGTCACCGCCGTCGAGCGACCCACGGCCCGACCGAACCCACAGGTCGACAGCGGCGTGCTCATGACCCTCGGCGCCGCGGTCCACGCCCGCGAAGTGTTGCGCTTCGACTACGCCCGCACGTCCCCGCCGGAAGCCGGCGCAGGCGAGGACGAAGGCGAAGGCGAAGGCGAAGGCGAAGGCGAAGGCGGCCAAGGCAACGCCAACGGCAACGGCAACGGCAACGGCAACGGCAACGACGAACGCCGTGCGCTCCCCCTTCCGCGCCGGGTACAGCCCCACCACATCGTCACCTGGAGCGGCCGCTGGTACCTCGTCGCCTGGGACCTCGACCGCGAGGACTGGCGTACCTTCCGCGCCGACCGGATCACCCCGCGCACCCCCACCGGACCCCGCTTCACCCCGCGTGAACTGCCTGGCGGAGTCGACGTGTCCGCCTTCGTCGCCGGCAGGTTCCACGGCTCCGACAACTCGACCGACTGGCCCTGCCGCGGCGAGGTGATCCTCGACCTGCCCGCCGCCGACGTGTCCCGCTACAGCCGCGACGGGCTCGTCGAGGAACTCGGCCCGCACCGCTGCCGGTTGCTCCTCGGCTCGTGGTCGTGGCCCGGTCTGGCCGCCACCATCGGCGGCTTCGACGCCGACATCGAGGTCGTCGGCCCGGCCGAACTCAGGGACGCCTTCGCGCACTTGGCTCGCCGCTACGCCGAAGCCGCGACCAACACACCCACCACGCCGCACCCGACCCGAGCCGGCGAGCGTCCCGACCCTGCGGGTTCGGAGGTCGGCCCGGGTTCGGAGGCCCCGGGTTCAGAGGCCGGCTCGGGCCAGGATGCGGGACATCGTCGCCTCGGGTAGTCGGGTGTACCGAACCACCGCCTCCGCAACCCTGGGGTCCGGGTCGCCCAGCAGCGCCAGAGCGCGTGATCGGCTCAGCCGGGCGTTGCCCGCCGCGCAGACGCGCACTCGGGACTCGGGATCGTGGCTCAGGCGTTCGACCAGGTCGGGCGAGCTCCGCCGGCTCAGCGCCGCGAGCGCGCGCAGGTGCGGGTCGCGGGAATCGGCGAACCGGCGCAGCGCCGCAGGCGGAAAGCGGGGATGGTCGATCGCCGGCCCGCCCGGCCCCCGGCGCAGCGGCGGTATCCGGCCCACCAGGGGTTGGGTCGGGGCGTCGGGGTGGTGCTCGGCCAGGATCCGGCGTACGCGGTGATCCGGGTCGGTCCCGAGCCGGGCCACGGCGTACGAGGGAAGCGCCGGGCTGCACGCGACGCTGCGGCGGAAGGCGGGATGCGGGCTATCCAGGTAGCGCAGAAGCAGGTCGACGTCGTCGAGGCGATCGACGAGCCAGTCCACCGTATCCACGGCGTCTGCCGGCCACGGGCGAATCGCCGCGCATTCCTCGGGCCCGACGTCCGGACGCATCGCCACGTGACTGCGGACCGTCGCCGAGACGTCCTCGGCAAGCAACACGCGCGTCGACGCGGGCAGGGTCGGATTGGCCGCGACCGCGGCGCGTACCCCCGGATCCGGGTGGCCCGCGAACTCGGCCGCCTCGGCCGCGTCCAGCGGCGCCACCAGCGCGAACCGCCGGGCCGACGACGGGTCGTCGAGCAGCGCGCGGCGCACCTCCGGGGTGGGCCGATGGCCCGGTACATACAGCGCGAGGTCGCGGCGCGTGGCCTCGTCCGCAGTGGCTTCGAGCATGGTCCGAGCGACTGCCGGGAGCGTACTCCAGCGCTGCAACAGGCCCAGTCGGACGAGCCGGTCGCGGTCCCGGGCCAGCAACTCGACCAGGTCGTCGGGGAGATGGGGGACGAGGGTGAGGACCCGGCGCACCTTCGGATCGAGGTCGATCGCCAGGCGAGCATAGACGGCATGCGGGAGTTCGGGAACGTCACCGAGTCCGCCGAGTCCTCCGAAGCGCGCCTCGACGCACGCGCTGCGGATTGCCGGATCCGGGTCGTTGTGCAGGGCGATCCGAATCTCCACGGCCCGGTCGGATCGATCGAGCAACCGCTCACGCACGGCCGAATCGGGATGGCCGAGCAACCGCCGTACCACTGCCTTGGGCAACCCGGCACGCCCACCGAGGGAAACGAGCGTGAGCACATCCTCACTCTGCGCCAACCGCTGTAACAAGGCGTCCGGGGTATGCGAATTGACGGCCAACATCGCGGCCAACCGAGCCCACCGCTCACGGGATCGCTCGACGAGGCTCCAACCGTCGACGCCGGAACCGCAGCCGTCGCAGTCGCCGCCGCCGCCACCACCACCGTCGGAGATCACCATGAACTCCCTTTATCCATAGGCCAGTTACCAAGGGAGTCCGGATGACGGCCGAGATACTGCGCAGCAGAGCCCGATGACCGGCACCTATGGCCGGCGGCACTCCACACTCGGCAAATGGGACTCGGCACTCGACATTCGGCGCATGGCGTCACTCTCCGCGATCGGCGTCAACACAACCCGCTATCGGCCACGCGACCCGCCCCCTCACCACGTCGGGCAGGCTGCCGCGCGCTCACAAGCCGAGCGGTTGGTCGCCCCTCTCGCCCATCGCCTCGGAGGCACCCGAAGCCTCCGCCGCCTCCACGGGCCCCGTCACATCCGGCGACGGGAGGCCTTCGAGACGGATCAGGTTGGCCAGAAGCCCCGGAAACCGTTGATCAAACTCGGGTTCACGAAGACGCAACAGCATCCCGGTGCCGGTGTTGCGTTGCACGATCAGGCCCGCTTCGCGCAGCACCTTCCAGTGGTACGAGCGGGTGGACTTGGTCCCGGGCACCGCGAACGCCGAACACGGCTGCTCACGGTTCGGGTCCGCGGCCAGCGCGACCACCACCGCACGCCGGTGGTCGTCGGACAGCGCGGCGAAGACCGCGCTCAACGGCACGTCGTCGAGCGACGGGTGGTGCATCTGGACGGGCATCCCGCATCCGCTCCTTGCTTCGACCCCACGGTTGCCGGCGCATGCCGTGGGTGTCTACGGTACCTGGGTACGAAGATTTTCGAACCACCTGATGCGGAGCCATGCCATGACAAGCACCCAACCCGCCCCGATCCGACCCACCGTCGCCGTACTGGGCACCGGCATCATCGGCGCCGCCATCGCCCGCAATCTATCCCGGGACGACTTCCCGGTGCGGGCGTGGAACCGTACGCCCGACAAGGCCGCGGCACTGGCCACCGACGGCGTGACGGCCACGGCGTCACCCGCCGAAGCGGTCACCGGCGCGGACATCGTGCTCACCGTGCTCAACGACGGCCCGCGTGTCCTGGACGCGATGCGCGCGGCGGCACCGGGTCTGCGCCCGGGCACGGTGTGGGTGCAGATCAGCACGGTCGGCGTCGACGCGCTGGACGACCTGGTCATCTTTGCCCGCGAACACGAACTGACCCTCGTGGACGCCCCGGTCCAGGGCACCCGGGGACCCGCAGAGCAGGGGCAGTTGGTCGTCCTGGCGGCGGGCACGCCGGCGATTCGGGAAGCCGTACAGCCGCTGTTCGACACGATCGGTCGGCGCACCCTGTGGGTCGGCGAGGACGGTACCTCCGGCGCGGCCACCCGACTCAAGCTCGTCCTCAACACGTGGGTCCTGGCGCTGACCCACGGCGTCGGCGAGGCCCTGGCCCTGGCCAAGGGCTTGGACGTGGACCCGCAACTTTTCCTGGACGTCGTCGGCGGCAGCCCGATGGACAGCGGCTACCTCCAACTCAAGTCCGCCGCCATCCTCTCCGACGACTACACCCCCAGCTTCTCGGTGGACAACGCGGAGAAGGACGCACGCCTGGTCCTCCAGGCCGCCGAACACACGGGCATCCGCATGGACGTGGTCGCAGCCGGCGCGGCTCGCTTCCGCCGTGCTTCCGAACAGGGCCATGGCGACCAGGACATGGCAGCGGCCTACTTCGCCGCCTTCGACAAGTAACCCAACCGCGCGTCGCCCCGTATCCACATCCATAGCCACATCCATCCGACGGCGCCTCCGCCCGGGCCACGCTCGGCGCGGATCGCCCTCCCCGACACCAACCGCCTTTTCCCGTCGGACGGTTCCAATTCAAACGTGGTCACCACACCGCGCAGCCGAGCGCGGAGAGTGGGAGCGCTTCCCACCTCCTACCGATCGGCCCGCGGCATGCGGACGACTGCCGTACCGCGCTCCAGATCCACCGTCGTCCGGTTCGGTGGCGCCCCGTCCTCCTCGTCGTCCCGCAGCAGCAGCGCCGTCTGCCGCTCCTTGAGCTCGCTCTGCTTCCCCGGCGAGAAAGTGGCATGCAGTTGCTCGAAGCCGGTGGCCGAAACCTGCCCCCGACTCCCGCTGTTCCGCCACGGCAACAGCCCCGCCCGCCCGGCCCGAAGCATCATCTGATCGACGAACGCCACGACCGTCAGCAGAACGACCATGGTCGGCAGTGTCATGAAGACAACGGGTTCCATGTCCTCAGTATCAGCGCCGCCGCCCCGAACCTCACCCACCTCGCGCGGAACTTTCCGTCCTCGTCGAAACAGTGAGCACGAAGCGAACAGCCCCTCCTCGCAACGCCTTTTGCCTTCCACGCTCCCGGCTGGACGCCCCTCCCGCACCCCCCACAACCACGCCGGGGCGAACCGGGCGGGATGGGCCGGGGCGGGGCGGGGTGGGGTGGGGTGGGGTGGGGCGGGTCGGGGTGGGCCCGGACCGAGATGTGGCGGGGCGAACCGGACGGGATGGCCCGGGTCGGGGCAGGGTGGGCCCGGACCGAAGTGAGGCGGGGCGGGGCAGGGCGGGGCGGGCCCGGGCCGAGATGTGGCGGGGCGAACCGGGCAGGGTGGGCCCGGGTCGGGGCCAGGCCGAGGACCAAGCCGGGGGCGGGCCATGGTCACGGCCGGGGCCGGGGGCTCACGCTGACCTCCGCACGCCCACGCGGACGACGATCACCGGCACGTATTCGCCGAGTTCACTTCGGCGTGGCCGGCGTGGCCGCGCCCGGACGTAGGCTCGACGCCATGGGTGGCTTCCTGGGATTCCTGACCGTCGCCGGTTGCCTCGGCACGATGCTGGCCTGCTGCGTGTGGCTGGCCTCGCACGTTCGACGCCGAGGACTCGCCGGCGCGGCCATCCGCAGGGCCATGGCGTCCTACGACGAGGCGCTGCACGGCACCGCGAACGACGCCCACCTCGAGATCCAAGTCCAAGCACAGCGCAAGGTCCCGATGCGCTCCCCCGACGACCCGTGGCATCCTCACCGAGCCGAACTCACCCGCCCGGAGCCGCCGCACCACCCTGCCCACACCCGGCGGCCCCACCGCCCGCGCCTCCTTGCCCGCCTCGCTCGCCGCCACCCGCGCCGCTGACCGAGCCAGTTGGGCGACGCGCCCCGAGACCGGACCACCCATCCACCCAGGCCACGGCACGCTCGGGACCGCCCTCGTCAGCGAGCCCAAGGCATCAACCCAGAGCACCCGACCAAAACGAGAGCACCGCTCCGAGACGCAGGCACGAGACCGGACAAGAGCGGTGCTCCAAGACGCGGCGCGCGCGTGGAAGCCACCTGACCGGACACAAGGGGGGTCGTCGGACCCGGGCACTGTGTGAACGCGCCTGTCGGTCACCAACGATGAGGTCCGCATCGCGCCGCCACCGGCCTTTCGTCCAGCCTGCCGGGGCCGGGCCGTGTCCTGCTAGTGGCCGATGTTGTCCAACTCGGTGAGGTCCTCGTCGGAGAGCGGGAGTTGCGCGCCGGCGACGTTCTCGCGCAAGTGCGCTGTCGACGAAGTGCCGGGGATGAGCAGGATGTTCGGCGACCGCCGCAGCAGCCAGGCCAGGGCGACCGACATCGGTGTCGCGTTCAGCCGGGTGGCCACGGCGGAAAGCGCCGTGGACTGCAGCGGGGTGAAGCCGCCGAGCGGGAAGAAGGGCACGTAGGCGATGCCCTTGTCGGCGAGTTCGTCGATCAGCTCGTCGTCCTGACGGTAGGCGAGGTTGAACATGTTCTGTACGCACACGATCGGCGCGATCGCCTGCGCCTCGGCGACCTGTTCCGGTGTCGCGTTGCTCACTCCGAGGTGTCGGATCAGGCCCTGTTGCCGGAGTTCGACGAGGGTCTCGAAGGGCTCGGCGAGCGAGCCGGGACGAGGGCCCCGGGCGTCGCCGAGTCGGAGATTGACCACGTCCAGCGTATCGAGGCCCAGGTCCTCGAGGTTCTCGCGGACGGCGTGGCGCAGGTCTTTGGGCTGTCGGGCAGGGGGCCAGCCGCCGTGGTGATCGCGGACCGCGCCGACCTTGGTCACGATGTGCAGCGATTCGGGATAGGGATGCAGCGCTTCACGGATCAGCCGGTTGGTGACGCGTGGTCCGTATGCACCGGCGGTGTCGATGTGGCTGATCCCGAGGCCGGCGGCCTCGCGCAGGACGGCGATCGCACCGTCGCGGTCGGCGGGCGGGCCCATCACCCCGGGACCGGCGAGCTGCATGGCGCCGTAGCCGAAGCGGGTGACGGTCAGGTCGCCCAGGGTCCAGGTACCGCCGGGCAGTGCGGCGGAGTGAGTGTTCACGGTTTCGCTCATGCCGTCGATGTTGGCTCGCGGTCGAGCGGTGCATCCAATACTGATGCAGCGCCCTGTCATACCCGGTAGGTATCACCGAGCTAGGCTGCGCCCATGGACACCTTGGAGACCCGCGAGCTGAGGTATTTCATCGCCGTCGCCGAGGAACTGCACTTCGGCCGCGCCGCCGAGCGCTTGGGCATGGCCCAGCCACCGCTGTCCCGGGCGATCCAGCACCTCGAACGGCGCCTCGGCGTCTCGCTGCTGAAACGCGACCGCCGCGGCGTCGCCCTGACCGTCGCCGGAGAGATGTTGCTGCACGAGGGCCGGGCAGCTCTCGACGCGACCATCGCCGCCGCTCGCCGCACCCGTCGCGCAGGTGGCGCCGACGGTCCGGGCGGCCCCCGCAATCGCGTGGTGCTGGCGGTGAAGGCCGGCGCGTCTCACGAACTGCTGCACAAGCTCCTCGACGCCTACGCGGCCGAGCCCGATGCCGCCGAGATCGAGGTGCTGCCGAGTGGCACCTGTGAGCAGGGCGAGATGTTGCGTGACGGCCGTGCCGATGTGGCGCTCATGCACGCGCCGTTCAACTCCCTCACCGGGTTCGACAGCGAGGAACTGATGACCGAGGGGCAGATCGCCATCCTGCCCGCCGGGCACCCCCTCGCCGCGCGCAAGACGCTGTCCCTGGCCGAAGTCGGCGACATCCCCGATCTTCCACTCGCGCGCTGGTCCCGCGACGGCACGTACCCACCCGGCCCGGGCCCCGAGATCCACGACCAGACGCAGCTCGCCCAGCTCATCGCCCTCGGACGCACCGTGGCGGTCTTCCCCGACTCCGCCCGCGCCTGGCTATGGGCCGAGCACACGGCCGTCCCCTTGGCCGACGCGTCCCCCGTCGTCACCCACATCGCGTGGCCCGCGCACAGCCGCTCCCTCGCCCTCGCCGGGCTGATCCGCACGGCCACACGGCTTTGACCCGCCCTCGCCTTCCGTCGCCCCGATACGCCGCCTGACGGCCGGCTCCCACACCCCACCGCCGCCGCCCACGGGCACGGGCACGGCCGCGAATCCGTGGACTGCCGACCTTCGCGCCGCGGCAGCGAGTGTGGCGGGCCGATCATCCCGCACTGGCTTGCCGCATCAACTCGTCGTCGTTGACGTCCCTGCACCGCTCCACAAGCAAGAACATGCAATCGAAACGAGAGCACTGCTCCGCAACGCGAGCACCAGTTCAAAGCCGAATCACCGCGCTGCGACGCGAGCACCGATCGCGAGAGCACCGCTCCGCAACGCGCGCACCCAATCAAAGTGAGAGCACCGCTCCGCAACACGCGCACCCCACCAAAGCCAGAGCACCGCTCCGGGCCACGAGCACGCAACCAAATCCAGAGCACTGCTCCGCAACACGAGCACCCGACCAAATCCAGAGCACCGCTCTGCAACACGAGCACCCGACCGAGACGAGAGCCCCCGCCTGACGCGCGAGCACCCGCACCTCGGCCCCGCCCCCACCCGCGCTTCGCTCTCGCACCTCGCACTTCGCGCCCGGCGCACCCGCAACGCACCCGCACCCACGCCCGCTCGCGCACCGAAACGCGACCGCTCAACCAAGGCAAGAACCCCGAAAAGGTTGCCGGGTCCCTCCTTGCCGTCCGCCCAGCCTGCCTCAACACCCCAACGGACAGCCTAAGTTGTGGCTTGGAACTTAATCGCTCCCACGGCCCCACCCACCAGGGTTCGTGATCCGAAGCCACTCGACCCCACCCGAGCCGCTCGATGTTGATTTCTGAAGACACCACTCACGAACAACCGGTTTTTGGTTCGCTTACGTTTCCCAACCGTTACCGAAACCGGCATTTCTCAGGGGTTCCGGGGTCTGGCGAACACCCGGTGGGCCTATTACGTTGTCGCCCACAACATTTAGGCGACACCGCCTTCACGTGTTGCAGATACCCGCTGTCGCACCCCCCGCATCCACCTGCCACACAACGCACGTCGCGCCGCACCACGCACGCCGCACCACACACATCGCACGCCGCACCACGCAGGTCGCACCGCCCGCAACACCCGGCCGAGCACCCCGCACCACCCAGCCACACAAACCGGCCGCACCACCCCGCCAGGCACCACCCCCAGGCACCACCACACCCGGCACCACCCCTCGACGACGCCTCCACGTCCCCCGCCGGCCCCACCGGCGCGTGCCCGAAGGGATCCACCATGCGCAAGAGGTTCCTCGTGTCCGTCTCCGCCTGTGCCGTGCTTGCCGCCGGCACCCTCTCCGCCTGCTCCGACGACTCCGGCACCGGCTCGTCCGGCGCGACCAACGGCGGTGGCAAGAAGGCGAAGATCGGCGTGATCCTGCCCGACAGCAAGACGTCGGGCCGCTGGGAGACCAACGACCGCAAGTACCTCACCGAAGCGTTCAAGGCCGCAGGCGTCGACTACGACATCCAGAACGCGCAGGGCGACAAGTCGCAGTTCCAGACCCTCGCCGACCAGATGATCACCAACGGCGCGACCGTGCTGATCATCGTCAACCTGGACAGCGGTACCGGAAAGGCCGTCCTGGACAAGGCCAAGTCGCAGGGCGTCGCCACGATCGACTACGACCGGCTGACCCTCGGCGGCAGCGCGCAGTACTACGTCAGCTTCGACAACGTGAAGGTCGGCACGCTGATGGGCCAGGGCATCGAGAAGTGCCTGTCCGCCGCCAACGCCCAGAAGCCCACCGTCGCGATGCTCAACGGCTCGGCCACCGACAACAACGCGACGCTGCTCAAGCAGGGCTACGACGCGGTGCTCAAGCCGAAGTTCGACTCCGGCGAGTACGTCAAGGGCCCGGACCAGGCCGTCCCGGACTGGAACAACACCGAGGGCGCCAACATGTTCGAGCAGATGCTCACCCAGTCGCCGAACATCTCCGGCGTGGTTGCAGCCAACGACGGCCTGGGCAACGCCGCGATCTCGATCCTCAAGAAGCAGAAACTCAACGGCAAGGTCCCGGTCACCGGGCAGGACGCGGAGACCACCGCGCTGCAGAACATCCTGGTCGGCGACCAGTGCATGACGGTGTACAAGGCGATCAAGAAGGAGGCCGACGCGGTCTCCGGACTGGCCGTCGCGTTGGCCAAGGGCCAGAAGCCGACCGTGCCCGCCACCGTGCGCGACCCCGAGGGCAAGCGCGACGTGCCGTCCGTACTGCTGGAGCCGGTGGCCATCTACAAGGAGAACGTCAAGGACGTGGTCGCCGACGGCTACGTCACCAAGGACACCCTGTGCACCGGAGCGTACGCCGCCAAGTGCACCGAGTTCGGCATCAACTAGCCACCCGGACCGCGTAGTCGAGCCGGAGCCGACACCCACGAGGGTCGGTTCCGGCCCGGCGCGTACCCTGCCGCCACCCCGACGCGAGGAGCCCGCATCGTGGCCCTGTCCCCCACCCCCGCCCCGCCGCCCGCGGCCGATCCCGTGCTCGAACTGCGCGGCATCAACAAGAGTTTCGGCGCCGTGCACGTGCTGCGCGACGTGGACCTGTCCGTGTACGAGGGCCAGGTGACCGCGCTCGTCGGCGACAACGGCGCGGGCAAGTCGACCCTGGTCAAGTGCATCGGCGGCATCCACACCGCCGACTCCGGCGAGTACTTCTTCGACGGCGCGCCGGTCACCGTGAACAGCCCCCGCGACGCCTCCGAGCTCGGCGTCGAGATCGTCTATCAGGACCTCGCCCTGTGCGACAACCTCGACATCGTGCAGAACATGTTCCTCGGTCGGGAACGCCGGCGTGGCTGGGTGCTGGACGAGGACAGCATGGAGCAGATCGCCGAGGAGACCCTGGCCGGCCTGTCCGTACGCACCGTCTCCTCGATCCGCCAGCGCGTCTCCAGCCTCTCCGGCGGCCAGCGCCAGACCGTGGCGATCGCCAAGGCGGTGTTGTGGAACAGCAAGGTGGTCGTCCTGGACGAACCCACCGCCGCGCTCGGCGTCTCGCAGACCGCGCAGGTGCTCGAACTGGTCCGTCGGCTGGCCGACAACGGCCTGGCCGTCGTGCTCATCTCGCACAACATGAACGACGTGTTCGCGGTCGCCGACCGGATCGCGGTGCTCTACCTGGGCCGTACCGCAGCCCAGGTGAGCACGAGTGAGATCACCCATTCCCAGATCGTCGAACTCATCACGTCGGGGCAGACCGAGGCACTCGGTCCCGGCGCGGGTCGAAACGGAGTGAACCGATGACGAGCAGCGTCCTGCCTCTCGCCGAGAAGAGCGAGTCCGATGCGCCCGCGTCGCCGGTGGTCACGCACATCAAGGACTACGTCGCCCGACTGCGCGGCGGCGACACCGGCGCGATGCCCGCCGTGCTCGGTCTGGTGGTGCTGTGCACGGTCTTCGCGATCATGCGCCCGAGGTTCCTGAGCGCGGGCAACTTCGCCAACCTGTTCACCCAGGGCGCCGCGGTCACCGTGATCGCGATGGGATTGATCTTCGTCCTGGTCCTGGGCGAGATCGACCTGTCCGCGGGCTTCGCCAGCGGGGTCTGTGCCGCGGTGCTCGCGGTGTTGCTGACCGAACACGGGTGGCCCTGGTACGCGGGCGTGCTCGCCGCCCTGGTCGTCGGCTCGGTGATCGGCCTGGTGCTCGGCGTACTGGTGGCCAAGGTCGGCATCCCCTCCTTCGTGGTCACCCTCGGCGCGTTCCTGGCCTTCCAGGGCGTGTCGCTGCTCCTGGTCAAGGGCGGCACCAACGTGCCGGTACGCGACTCGACCATCCTGGCCATCTCCAACCGCAACCTCGCGCCGATCGTGGGCTGGCTGCTGGCCGCCGCGACCGTGGGCGGGTACGCGGCGCTGCAACTGCGGCGCAATCGCAACCGGATGCGGCGGGGCCTGAGCGCCGAACCGATCGCGATCACCGGGATCCGGGTGGGTACGCTGGCCGTTCTGGTCGGCCTCGCGGTGTACGTGCTCAACCAGGAGCGCAGCCGCAATGTGGTGATCTCCTCGCTGCGCGGCGTGCCGATCGTGGTGCCCGTCCTGGTGGTGCTGTTGCTGGTGGGCACGTTCGTGCTGCGGCGCACGCCGTACGGGCTGAGCCTGTACGCGGTCGGCGGCAACCGCGAGGCGGCCCGCCGCGCGGGCATCAACGTGGACCGGGTGCGCATCTCGGCGTTCGTGATCTGTTCCACGATGGCCGCGATCGGCGGCATCGTCGCCGCGTCGCGGGCCAACTCGGTGGACTCCAACACCGGTGGCAGCAACGTGCTGTTGTACGCGGTGGGCGCCGCGGTGATCGGCGGCACCAGCCTGTTCGGCGGCAAGGGACGGGTGTTGGACGCGGTGCTCGGTGGGGCGGTGGTCGCGGTGATCGACAACGGCATGGGTCTCATGGGGTACAGCGCCGGCGTCAAGTACGTTGTGACCGGCGTCGTGCTGCTCCTCGCCGCCGGGGTCGACGCCCTGTCGCGGCGGCGGGCCGAAGCCGCCGGGCTGCGGTGACGCCGCCCTCCCCCTCGATCGACGCCACGGATGAGAAAGGCAGGGTCCGCAGCCCCATGCGCGCAGCGCCCACCCAGGAGGACATCCGCAGGCAGAACCTGGGGGCGCTGCTTCGCCACGTGCATGTGCTCGGCCCCACCTCACGGGCCCAGCTGACCGCGGGCATGGGGCTCAACCGCAGCACGATCGGCGCGTTGACCGCCGATCTGGCGGCGGCGGGCCTGATCGTCGAGGAGGCCCCGCGGGACACCTCGGGTGGCGGGCGGGGCCGGCCCTCGCTGGTGGTCCGGGCGCAGTCGCAGCGGGTGTACGTGTACGCGTTCACGATCGGTGTGGACCGAGTGGTCGCGGCCCGGGTCGGGCTCGGCGGGGTGATCCTGGATCGCCGCGAACTGCAACGTCCGGGCAGCGGGTTCTCGCCCAAGGAGGTGGCCGACGCGCTCGGCGGGTTCGTCGCGCAGATGCGGCTGACCACGCCGCGCGACGGGGTGTGCGTGGGCGGCGGCGTCGCGGTGTGCGCGATGGTGCGCGGCTCGGACGGCACCATCCCCGAGGGACCGACCCCGGATTGGCGCGACGAGCCGCTGGGCGAGCGGTTGTCGGCGGCGATCGGCACGGTGGTCATGGTCGGCAACGACGCCGATCTGGGGGTGCTCGCCGAGCACACCCGGGGTGCGGCGGTGGGCTGTGACGACGTGATCTACCTGCACGGCGACGTGTGCATAGGCGGCGGCATCCTGTCCGCGGGGCGGCCGGTGACCGGCGGGGACGGGTACGCGGGCGAGATCGGGCACATGGTGGTCAACCCGGACGGCCGGCCGTGTCGGTGCGGCTCGCGCGGGTGCTGGGAGACCGAGATCGGCGAGTTCGCGCTCACCCGCGGCACCGCCAAGCACGCGATCGGCGGGCTCGCCGACTCGGCGGCGCGCGGCGACCAGGACGCCGAGGAGGGTCTGCGCCGGGTCGGTGACTGGCTCGGCCTGGGTGTGGCCAACCTGGTCAACATCCTCAACCCGCAGATGGTGGTGTTCGGCGGGACGTTGCGCGAGGTGTACCTGGCCACCGCCGCACAGGTGCGCAGTCGGCTCAACCGGACCTCGCTGGCGGTCACCCGCGAGCACCTCAAGCTGCGCACGGCGGCCTTGGGCGACGACGCCCCGCTGTACGGCGCGGCCGAGTTGGCCTTCGCCCGCCTGCTGGACAACCCGCTCGAGTCGGGATTGGCGCCGGCGGGCTGACGGCTGTCGGGACTCGACCCCGGCGAGTCCTGCGGCCCGGGTTCGTCGGCCCACGGGTGGTACGCCCCACGGACCGTCCGGCCACGATTCGTCCGCTCCTCGGTTCGGCCGGCCCACCGGACGCGCGGCCCGGTGCGCACCACGCGGCGCGCCAGGGGCGTGCGGCCTCGCGTTCGGGTGGACTCGGTCGCCCGACTCCGCCGGCCGGGTGAAGCATCGGGTCGCGCGGCGCGGCGGCCCCTGTTTCATGGTGCGCGTGTAGCCGCCGCGTTCGGACAATGCATCGCGCCCGAGCATCCTCGAACGCGGCGGTCGGTTCACCGGGTACGGCCGGTGAACCGACCTCCCGAAGCGGTTCTCCCCTGCGCATCGGATCTCACCGGCCGGGCGGGTGTGGTGGTCGCGGTGGCGTGGAGGGCCTGGGCGGGCAGGGTTCCCAGGCCCGGGCGAGGGCGGCGAGGGTCTCGGGTTTGGTGAGGTACACCTCGAAGAAGCCGCACCCCGTGCACACGTAGTGCGTCGCGCGGGTCTTGCGCCACGTGGCGAAACGGATCCACGCCAGGATGTCCACCGCGCCCTCGCGAAGGCCGCCCACGCGCCGGACGACGCTTGCCTGGCCGCATTTCGTGCATATGCCGGAACGCATGACCGGACGCTACATGTCGGAGCGGCTTGCGACTGTGGGTGTTTCCCTCGGGTCGAGTACGTGCACGCGTTCGCGGGCACGCGGGGAAGGCCGGCGGGCGGAGTGGATCCGAACGAGTCGCCATGTCGAAAGGAATCACCATGTCGACGAGCACACTCCAGGGCAGGGTCGCCCTGGTGGCCGGGGCCACCCGAGGCGCCGGGCGCGGGATCGCGGTCGAACTCGGCGCTGCCGGCGCGACCGTGTACGTGACCGGGCGCAGCACCCGCGAGCGGCGCTCGGAGTACAACCGTGCGGAGACCATCGAGGACACCGCCGACCTGGTGACCGCGGCGGGCGGTCGCGGTGTCGCGGTGCCCACGGACCATCTGGATCCGGAGCGGGTACGGGCGCTGATCGCCCGGATCGAGGCCGAGCAGGGTCGGCTGGACGTGCTGGTCAACGACATCTGGGGTGGCGAGAAGCTGTTCGCGTGGGACACCCCGGTGTGGGAGCACGACCTGGACGACGGGCTGCGGCTGCTCCGGCTCGCGGTGGAGACGCACGTGATCACCAACCACTACGCACTGCCGCTGCTGTTGCGCCGGCCCGGCGGCCTGGTGGTGGAGATGACCGACGGCACCAACGAGTACAACCGGGACAACTATCGCGTGTCCTTGTTCTACGACCTGGCCAAGTCGTCCGTGTTGCGGATGGCCTTCGCGCTCGGCCACGAGCTGGGGTCGCGCGGGGCGACCGCCGTCGCGCTGACTCCCGGGTGGTTGCGGTCGGAGATGATGCTCGACAACTACGGGGTGACCGAGGCCAACTGGCGGGAGGGCACGAAGATCCAGCCGCACTTCGGCATCTCGGAATCCCCCGCCTACGTCGGCCGAGCCGTGGTGGCACTGGCGGGCGACCCCGAAGTGGCCCGCTGGAACGGGCAGTCCCTCTCCAGCGGGCAGCTCGCGGGCGTGTACGGCTTCACCGACCTGGACGGCAGCCGACCCGACGCGTGGCGCTACCTGGTCGAGGTCCAGGATCCGGGGCTGCCGGCCGACCAGACCGGCTATCGCTGAGCGGCGCCGGCGCCAACTCCCCGATCGGCCGGATCCGATCGGGAAGTTGGGATCTATTCGGGTCAACTCAGGGCAGCACCGCCTTGCCGCGGACTCGGCGGCCGAGCGGCAGCGCGGTGGCCTCGCCGACCCTGGTCCAGTCCGCCTGCCAGTCGACGGGCGCGTGCAACAGGCCGTCGGCGACCAGGTGGACCACGTACGCCGGATCCGCCGCCGAGTCGCCGCCGCGCTGGAAGCCGATGACCGAGGTCTGCGGGCCGATCGGGTCGTGGGAGGAGAAGTCCGCCCGCTCGCCGGACACGGCGCCGATGGCGATCACCCGCCCGCCGGGCGCGAGTCGACCCACCAGTGCGGTCGGCAGCGGGCCGCCCACGTGGTCCGGGACCACGTCCAGCGGGAGGGGTACTCCCACGGTTGGGTTCGGCTTGCCACGAACGGCAACTCCTTTGACACCGACGGCATTCCGCCGCGCGGCCGCGCGTCTCGGCCGTCCCTCTCGGCGGCGCGTCCCGGCGGCGCGGCGGAACAGGACGGGGAGGGCCGGGCCGGCCGGCAATGATCAACCGTGTGGCGTAGCTGGGCACGGGTCGGATCGGGAAAGGGCTGAGCAGACCGATGACCGATGACCGGCCCGTGCCCTGCCCGACGACCGATGCCCGACAACCGATGCCCGACGACCGGCCCACCCCGGGTGATCCAGGACGGTGCCTTCCCGATGAGTGAGACCCCGGCATGAGCGAGGCCCCGGTGGTCGACACGGGCGACACGGGCGGCGCGCGGCCGATGCGGTGGTTGATCCCGCTGTTGCCGGCCTTGCTGTACGTCGTGATCGTGGCCGTCGACTTCGGCACACCCGACGAGTTTCGTACCGACACGATGTTGTGTCTGGTGCCGATGACCGCGTCGAGCCTGAGTTCGGTGCGCGCGACGGTCGTCTACGCGGTGCTCGCGACGCTGACGTTCCTGGTGCTGGACCCGTGGTTGGCGCCGACCGGCTACGAGCACGACTGGGCCGGGTTCGTGGTGGTCGTGCTGGGCGGCGCGATCGCGGTGGCGGCGGTGTTGTTGCGGACCCGCCTGCAGGAGCGGGTATCCCGGCTGGGCAATGTGGTCGAGCACGTCCAGCGTGCGCTGCTGCCGCCCGCACCGCCCGTGGTGGGCGGGATCCGGGTGGCGCGCAGCTACCTGGCGGCGGAACGGGACGCGGAGGTGGGCGGCGACGTGTACGACGTGGTGGCCACGCCGTACGGTACACGCGCGTTCATCGCCGACGTGCAGGGCAAGGGGCTGACCGCGGTCGGTGCGAGCGCGGCCCTGGTCGGCACGTTCAGCGAGGCGGCGTTCACGACGTCGGACCTGTGGCAGGTCGGGCGGCGGATGGGTGAGGGACTGGAACGGTTCGGCCGCAATCAGGTGCTGCTCGGCGAGCCGGACACGGACTGGTTCGCCACCGCGCTGATCGCCCAGTTCGGCCCGGACGGCCTGGTCGAGCTGGTCAACTACGGCCACGAGCCGCCCGCGCTGATCGGCCCGTCCGGTGTGCGCTGGCTCGATGTGGCGACCGAACTGCCGCTCGGCCTGGCCGGCCTGATTCCCGGCGACGAGCGGGTGTCGGCCTACCGGTTCCGGATGACGCCGGACGAGTCGCTGCTGCTGTATACGGACGGCACCACCGAGGCCCGGGACGCCCAAGGCCGGTTCTTTCCGCTCCGCGAGTGGATCGCCGCGAACGCCGATCCGAACCTGCCCGCGAACGAACTGCTCACCCTGCTGCAGCGGGCGCTGCTGGCACACGTGGGCGAGCGGCTCACCGACGACGCGGCCCTGATGCTGCTCCGCCCGGAGGTACCGAAGGTGGTCGGCCGGTCCCGGTGACCGCCGTCCCGCTCGACGCCGCCCGAGCCGCGCCCGGGCCTGCGGCGCCGAGCGGGACGGGCGTGGCGGGCGGGCCGCCCGCCGAACCGGCCGCCGCGTGCCACCGCCGGCCCCTCCCGAGCGTCGTCGCAGGCCTCCGTGCGGTGCTGCGGGCGCTCTCCGCGCGGACACGACGGCCCTCCCCGCGCGCCCGCGACAGCCCCGCCCCCGTACCCGGGAACCTTTTCTCGCGGGTGCGTCGACCCCCTCGCGCGACTACGACAGGCCCTCCCGCGCGGGCGCGCCCGGGCACCCCGCCCCACGAGCCACCCGAACGAGTTCGCGTTGCGCTCTAGCCTTGATACCGACCGGTCGGTACCGTGACAGGCACAGCGTGATTCCCGCTCCTCCGCTTCCGATGCATGTGCATACCGACCGGTCGGCACCTCACGACCGGGCGTGCGGGTCGCATCTCGGGACGGCGGTGCGTGGCATTCGCCGGCCGACCTCGTGACCCGCGACGACCCGGAGGATCCCCCACCCATGACCGAGAACACTCCCTCGACCTCGACCGCGGACGCGACCGCACCACGCGTGGCCATCGTGACCGGCGCCGCCCGGGGCATCGGTGCCGCCACCGCGCGCCGGCTCGCCGCCGAGGGCATGGCCGTGGCCGTGCTCGATTTGGACGAGGCCGCCTGCGCGGACACCGTGGCCGCGATCGTCGCGGCCGGCGGCAACGCGCTCGCGGTCGGCGCGGACGTCACCGTGGGCGAGCAGGTCGACGCCGCGGTGGCGCGCGTGGCCGACGTGCTCGGCGCGCCGACCGTACTCGTCAACAACGCGGGTGTGATCCGCGACAACCTGCTGTTCAAGATGTCCGACGGCGACTGGGACACGGTCATCGACGTACACCTGCGCGGCGCGTTCCTGATGAGCCGCGCGGTCCAGGCACACATGACCTCGGCGGGTTACGGCCGGATCGTCAACCTCTCCAGTTCGTCCGCGCTGGGCAACCGGGGCCAGGCGAACTACTCGGCGGCCAAGGCCGGCCTCCAAGGCTTCACCAAGACGCTGGCGTTCGAACTGGGCAAGTTCGGCGTGACCGCGAACGCGGTGGCACCCGGCTTCATCGTCACCGACATGACCGCCGCGACCGCGGCCCGGGTCGGCATGGAGTTCGAGGCCTTCCAGCAGGCCGCGGCCGAGCAGATCCCGGTGCGGCGGGTCGGCCGGCCCGAGGACGTCGCGAACACCATCGCGTTCCTGGTGAGCGAGGGCGCGGGCTTCGTGTCCGGCCAGGTGATCTACGTGGCCGGCGGCCCGCTGTGCTGACCGCCGCCGAACTCGACAAGAGGGTGGGCGAGTTCATCGCCGCCCATCCGGACACCGACGACGCGCTCGGCTACCTGCGGGCCCGCTTCGACGCCGGACTGGCCTGGGTGCACTACCCGGCCGGCCTCGGCGGCCTGGACGCGCCGCGTGCGCTGCAACCGGCCGTGGACGCGCGATTCGCCGCCGCCGGCGCGCCGTCCAACGACCCGGGCCGGATCGGCATCGGGCTGGGAATGGCCGCGCCGACCGTGCTCGCGTACGGCACCGAGGCCCAACGCGCCCGCTGGCTGCGGCCGTTGTGGACCGGTGAGGAGGTGTGGTGCCAGTTGTTCAGCGAACCCGGGGCCGGTTCGGACCTGGCCGCGCTGGGCACCCGGGCGGTGCCCGACGGCGACGAGTGGGTGGTGGACGGCCAGAAGGTGTGGACGTCGATGGCCCACGAGGCGCGCTGGGCGATCCTGGTCACCCGCACCCACCCCGAACTGCCCAAGCACCGGGGTATGACCTACTTCGTCTGCGACATGACCGCGCCCGGCGTCGAGGTGCGTCCGCTGCGCCAGGCCACCGGCGAGGCCGAGTTCAACGAGGTCTTCCTCACCGGCGTGCGCATCCCCGACGCGCATCGCCTCGGCGATGTCGGCGACGGCTGGAGCGTGGCACGCACCACGCTGATGAACGAGCGGGTGGCCATCGGCGGCGGTGCCGCACCACGCGAGGGCGGCATGATCGGCATCGTCGCGGACACCTGGCGTACGCGTCCGGAACTGCGCACCGCCGGGTTGCACGACCGGCTGCTGCGGCTGTGGGTGGAAGCCGAGGCGGCCCGCCTGACCTCGGCCCGACTGCGCCTGCAACTGGCGGCCGGCGAACCCGGCCCCGAAGGCTCGGCGGCCAAACTCGCCTTCGCCCGACTCAACCAGGAAATCTCGGGTCTGGAAGTGGAGTTGCTGGCCGAAGAGGGGCTGCGGCACGACGAGTGGACCATGCGCCGACCGGCGTCGGTGGACTTCACCACCCGCTCGCCCGGCTACCGCTACCTGCGCGCCAAGGGCAACTCGATCGAGGGCGGCACCTCGGAGATCCTGCTCAACGTCGTCGCCGAGCGCGTGCTGGGCCTGCCGGCGGAGCCTCGGGTGGACAAGGACGTCGCGTGGAAGGACCTGCCCCGATGAGTGTCATCGAGCACCTCGTGCACACCGAGGACGAGAACCAACTGCGCTCCGGCATCCGCGACCTGCTCACCGAGCGGGTGACCTTGGCCGCGCTGCTCGCCCGGATCGAGACGGACGAGCCGTACGACCCGAAGTTGTGGCGTGTGCTCACCGAGCAGATCGGCGCGGCCGGACTGGCCGTCGCCGAGGAGCACGGCGGCAGCGGCGCCACCTGGCGGGAAACCGCCGTGGTGTTGGAGGAGTTGGGTCGCACGGTCGCGCCGACCCCGTTCCTGGGCAGCGCGGTGCTCGCGACCGCCGCGCTGCGCGCGGTGGACACGGTGGACGCCGGGCCGCTCCTCACCGACCTGGCCGGCGGCCGGCGCAGCGCGACCCTGGCGGTCTCCTTCGCCACGGCACCCGGTGCCCGATTCCCCGACGGGGTGCGGGCCGACGGCGACTCCCTGACCGGTACCGCGACCTCGGTCGTCGACGCCGGCACCGCCGATGTCCTCGTCGTCGCGGTCGGGAGCGCGGAGGGGCCCGTGCTGTACGCGGTCGACACCGATCAGGTCGGCGTGGACCGCCGCCCGGTCGTCTCGCTCGACCTGACCCGGCCGCTGACCGACGTCGTGTTCACCGGCGCGACCGGCGTACCGCTGGCGCGCGGCGAGCGGGCCGAGGCGGCGGTGGCCACCGCGATCGGCACCGGCGCGGCCCTGTTGGCGTCCGAGCAGCTCGGCATCGCCGAGTTCTGCCTGGAGAGCACTGTCGCCTACCTCAAGACCCGCAACCAGTTCGGCCGCCCGGTCGGTTCGTTCCAGGGGCCCAAGCACCGCCTGGCCGCGCTGTGGGTGTCGATCACCCAGGCCCGCGCGGTGGCCCGGTATGCCGCGGCGTGCGTGGCCGCCGACGACCCGGACACCCCCGTCGCGGTGGCCGTCGCGCAGGCGCACTGCTCGGAGATCGCCGTCCGCGCCGCCGAGGAATGCGTACAGCTGCACGGCGGCATCGGCTTCACCTGGGAACACCACCCGCACCTGTACCTCAAGCGCGCCAAGGCCGACGCGCTCGCGTTCGGCACCCCCGACCGGCACCGCGCGACCCTGGCGCACCTGGTCGACCTGCCCGCCTGACCCGGCTCGGCGGCGGCGACCCGCCCGGATCCCGCCGCCACCACGAAGGAGCATCATGCGCGTCTTCGAGAACGTCACCGAGGTGTTCGCGGCCAAGGGCGAACCACTCGGCACCAGCGACTGGCTGACCATCGATCAGGATCGCATCGACACGTTCGCCGAGGCCACCGGCGACCACCAATGGATCCACGTGGACGTCGAGCGGGCCAAGGAGGGCCCGTTCGGCGGCACCATCGCGCACGGCTACCTGACGTTGTCGCTGATCCCGACCCTGGCCGCCGGCCTGTTCACCGTGCGGGGTGTGCGGATGGGCGTCAACTACGGCTCGGACAAGGTGCGTTTCCCGGCCCCGGTTCCGGCCGGCGCCCGGGTGCGCGACCACGCCGTGCTGATCGATGCGGTCGAGACCGCGCAGGGCGTGCGGCTGACGGTGCGGCACACCGTCGAGATCGAGGGCGTCGCCAAGCCCGCCTGCGTCGCGGACACGCTGTCCCTGGTCGTCCCGTAGTGCCGATGCCGATGTCGGGCGCCTTTCGCCCGCATCGGCACCGCGCCGCGGCAGCGGGACCCGCAACGTCCCGCGGACCCGTCCCCGGCCGGGCATTCCCCGACGTCCGGCCACCCCCGGCACCTCGATCAGTAAGGATCACGCGTGAGTTTCAACCTCGCCGTCATGCTCCGCGAGTCCCGCCTCGCGACTCCGGACACGGCGTGTCTGATCCACCAGGGCACCCCGATCACCTACCGCGAACTCGACGACCTCAGCAGCCGGTTCGCCCGCGGCCTGCGTGCGAAGGGACTCGGCCGGGGCGACGTGTTGGCGATATCCCTGCCCAACGTCCCCGAGTTCGTGGTGGCCTACTTCGGCGCGCTCAAGGCCGGCGTCACGCTGATGCCGCTGAACCCGTTGCTGAAGGCGACCGAGATCGCCTACCACCTCACCGACTCCGGTGCCCGCACCCTGATCGCCTTCGACGTGTTCGCCGCCGAGGCGCTGGGCGCGGCCGCCGCCGTACCGGGCACCGCTGTGTACACCGTCAACCTGGTCGAGGGCACCGCGGTGCCGCAGGACACCCTCGCGTTCGCCCTGCTGCTGCCCGACGGGCCGCCGGACCGGGCCGAGTCGCTCCACGGCGACATCGAGCCGACGTCGAGCGACGACACGGCCGTGCTGCTGTACACCAGCGGCACCACCGGGCGGCCCAAGGGCGCCGAGCTGAGCCATTTCCAGCTCTACCAGAACTGCACCGTCTCGGGTGACCTGTTCGGCCTGTTCCCCGGTGACGTCTCGATCGGCGCGTTGCCGCTGTTCCACGTATACGGCCTGTCCGGCGTGCTGAATGTGTGCGTGCGCTACGGCGGGACGCTGTCGCTGGTACTGCGCTTCGAGGCGCAGAGTGTGCTCGACCAGATGGCCCGGGACGGGGTGAGCGTGATCGTGGGCGTGCCCACGATGTACGTCGCGTTGCTGGCCGCGGATCGCACCGGGCTCGACCTGTCCCGGCTGCGGGTGGGCAGTTCGGGTGGGGCGTCGATGCCCGGCGAGGTGATCCGCGAGTTCGAGGAGGCGTTCGGCGTCGTCATCCTGGAGGGCTATGGGCTTTCCGAGAGCGCGAGCACCGCGACCTTCAACCGCGCCGACGACCGTCGGGTGTTGTCCGTGGGCAAGCCGATCTGGGGTGTCGAACTGCGCGTGGCCGACCCGGACGACCTGCCGCTGCCGCCCGGCGCCGAGCACGTGGGCGAGATCCTGCTGCGCGGGCACAACATCATCACCCGCTACCGCAACGACCCGGAGGCCACCGCCGAGGCCTTCCGCAACGGCTGGTTCCACACCGGCGATCTCGGCTACCTCGACAAGGACGGCTTCCTGTTCGTCGTGGACCGCAAGAAGGACCTGGTGATCCGGGGCGGTTACAACGTCTATCCGCGTGAGGTGGAGGAAGTCCTGTACACCCACCCGGCGATCGCCGAGGCGGCCGTGGTCGGCAGGCCGGACGAGCGACTCGGCGAGGAGGTGGTCGCGGTCGTGGCGCTACGCCCGGGCGAGGCGGCCGACCCGGACGAGATCGTCGCGTTCTGCAAGGAGCGCATGGCCGCGTACAAGTATCCGCGGGTGGTGCGGATCCTCGACGAACTGCCCAAGGGCCCCTCCGGCAAGATCATGAAGAAGGAGTTGCGTTCCATATGACCACGCTCGCCGGCGGGCCGCTGCCCGCCGACCTGGTCAACCGGCAGATCCGGTTGGCCGCACGCCCGTTCGGGCTGCCCAAGGCCACCGACTGGGACCTGGTCGGCGAACCGGTGACGGAGCCTGCCGACGGCCGGCTGCTGGTGGAGATCTCGCACATCTCGCTCGACCCGGCGATGCGCGGCTGGATGAACGACGTGCGTTCCTACATCCCGCCGGTGGGCATCGGCGAGGTGATGCGGGCCGGCGCGGTCGGCCGCGTCATCGCCTCGCGTCACCCGGACTTCGCGGTCGGGCAGCACGTGTACGGCCAGTTCGGCGTGCAGGAGTACGCGGACTCGGACGGGCGCGGCGTTCGCCGGGTGGATCCGGCGGCGGCGCCGTTGTCGACCTATCTGGGCGCGCTCGGGATCACCGGACTGACCGCGTACTTCGGCTTGTTCGACATCGGCGACCCGCAACCGGGCCAGACCGTGCTGGTGTCCGGCGCGGCGGGCGCGGTGGGCAGTGTGGTCGGCCAACTCGCTCGGCTCAAGGGCTGCCGGACCGTGGGCATCGCGGGAGGCGCGGACAAGTGCCGCCTGCTGGTCGAGGAGTTCGGCTACGACGCTGCCGTCGACTACAAGAGCGAGGACGTCAAGGCCGCACTGCGCAAGCACTGCCCGGACGGTGTCGACGTGTACTTCGACAACGTCGGCGGCGAGATCCTGGATGCCGCGCTGACCCGGCTGGCGCGCGGCGCGCGGGTGGTGATCTGCGGCGCGATCTCGCAGTACAACAACACCGAGCAGGGTCCCGGCCCGTCGAACTACCTTTCGCTACTGGTGAATCGGGCCTCGATGACCGGCATGGTGGTGTTCGACTACGCGGACCGCTACGCCGAGGCGACGGCCGAATTGGCCGGGTGGCTCGCGGACGGGCGGTTGCGCTCGCGCGAGGACGTGGTCGAGGGCGACGTGACGGCGTTTCCGCAGACGTTGTTGCGACTGTTCTCCGGCGCGAACACGGGCAAGTTGGTGCTACGGATCCGGTGAACGGGACCCGGTGATCACCGATCCTGGCGAGCACCGATCCTGGCGAGCACCGGGTCCCGTCGATCTTCCGCTCGGCCGACGCCCTGGAAGATGCCCGCGCCTTCGCGGAAAAGCGCGCCCCGGTGTGGCGCGGCGCATAGCCGGCCGACCGCGGGGGGGGGGGGGGGCACCACGGGGGGGGGGGGGGGGCGGGGGTTTCTTGTAGTCGGTCTAGGGGCTTCCGTCCCTGTGCC
>NZ_JBVHLU010000124.1:0-27615 GCF_055558835.1 Embleya sp. NPDC025285 | reverse complement strand
CCCCCCCCCCCCCCCCCCCCCCCCCCCCCCCCCCCCCCCCCCCCCCCCCCCCCCCCCCCCCCCCCCCCCCCCCCCCCCCCCCCCCCCCCCACGCCCGGGTGTACCCCGAGACCGCACATCCGCGGCAATCCCGCGCACTTCTGCACCGGAGGTATCCCCATGAGCCGCTCCGACGTTCTGGTAGACGCCGACTGGGTCCAGGCCCGCCTGGACGACCCGAAGGTCGTCCTCGTCGAGGTCGACGAGGACACCAGCGCCTACGTCAAGAACCACATCCGCGGTGCGGTGCGCATCGACTGGCGCGACGACCTCCAGGACCCGGTCAAGCGCGACTTCGTCGACGAGGCCGGCTTCTCCGCGCTGCTGTCGGCCAAGGGCATCTCCAACGACGACACCGTCGTGCTCTACGGCGGCAACAACAACTGGTTCGCGTCCTACGCCTACTGGTACTTCAAGCTCTACGGCCACGGCGACGTCAAGCTGCTCGACGGCGGTCGCAAGAAGTGGGAGCTCGACTCGCGTGAGCTGGTCGTCGAGGTGCCCGAGCGCGCCGCGACCACCTACGTGGCCAAGGAGCAGGACAAGTCGATCCGCGCCTGGCGCGACGACGTGCTCGCCGCGATCGGCACGCTGAACCTGGTCGACGTGCGTTCGCCCGACGAGTTCTCCGGCAAGCTGCTCGCCCCGGCGCACCTGCCGCAGGAGCAGTCGCAGAAGGCCGGCCACGTGCCGACCGCGAAGAACATCCCGTGGTCGAAGGCCGCCAACGACGACGGCACCTTCAAGACCAACGAGGAGCTCACCGCGCTGTACGAGGGCGAGGGCGTGGACCTGGCGAAGGACACCATCGCCTACTGCCGGATCGGCGAGCGCTCGGCGCACACGTGGTTCGTTCTGCACGAGCTGCTGGAGCAGGGCAACGTCCGCAACTACGACGGTTCGTGGACCGAGTACGGCGCGCTGGTCGGCGTGCCGATCGAGCTCGGCGACGGCAAGTGACCGACGGCTACCCGACCAACCCGACTTCAGGGAGCAGGAACGATGTGCGGTGCGAAGGCCGGCGGCCCGGATCTGGCAGGAGTTGACGTGGCGAAGGAAACCATCATTCAGGGGGCGGTGACCAAGGGCGGGCAGCCGATCAACGGTTACGTGCGCCTGCTCGACGCGGGTGGCGACTTCACCGCCGAGGTGCCCACTTCCGCGACCGGCCAGTTCCGGTTCTTCGCGGCCCCGGGCAACTGGACCGTGCGGGCACTCGTGCCCGGCGCGACCGTGGACCGCAGCGTCGTGGTGTCCGAGAAGGGCACCGTCGCCGAGGTCGAGATCGCGGTCTGATCCCCGACGGGTCGGGTCTCCTTCGGACGTACACCCTCGGAACCCGCTACCCGATCGGTGGCAAGAACGGCTCCGCCCCTCCCCACGTGCTCGGGGGAGGGGCGGGGTCGTTTTTGGTGTGTGCCCCGGGTCGTCGGGGCAGAAAGGTTTCCGTATCTTCGGGGGATCCGCCTCGGGTGGATCTTTCGGGGCGGGGCACCGGAAGCAGGGCGCGACGCCGGGAGGCACACGTGGCATGGGTGATCGTGATCATCGCGGGAGTCCTGGAGACCGGATTCGCCATCATGCTCAAGCAGAGCCACGGATTCACCCGGTTGTGGCCCACTGTCGGCTTCGCCGCGTGCGCGCTGGGCAGTTTCGGGCTGCTCACCTACGCGCTCAAATCCCTGGAGGTGGGCCCCGCGTACGCGGTGTGGACCGGGATCGGCGCGGCGGGCACCGCGCTCGTGGGCATCTGGCTCCTGAACGAGGGCGCGTCGCCGCTCAAACTGATCTCGATCGGCTTGGTCCTGCTCGGCGTGATCGGCCTGAACATCTCCGGAATCAGCCACTGACCGCGAAGCCGCGCGGCCGATCGGTCAGTACACCAACGCCTGGGCGCCGTCGGCGAGCGCTTCCTGAACGAACACCTGCGCGCCCGCGATCCGGATCCCCGGCAACACGTCGTCGCCGGTGATCTCGCGGCGCGCCGCGCACTGCGTGCACAGTGTCACCCGACCGCCCGCGATCAGCGCGTCGAGCAGATCCGGCAGCGGCGCGGCGTGCGGGAGTTCGAACTCGGCGGCGCGCCCGGGCAGGGCGAACCAGGACGACTCGCCGGTGAGCCACAGCGACACGTCCACTCCCGACGCGAGCGCCACGGATGCCACCGTGAACGCCTGGGAGCAGCGCTCCGGCGCGTCCTGACCTGCGGTGACCTTGACCACGAGAGATCGCTTCACGGCCCGCAGCCTATACACTGAGGCCGTTTGGCACCCGGCCAGGTCGACCTGGCCCACCCGTACAGAGCACGAGGAGCACCCGGGCGATGCACATCTTCTTCATTGCGCTGTTGGCCGTGGTCGGCGTCCTCGTCGCGTGGTTCGCCGCCCTGACCGTGTCCAAGCTGTACAAGGGCCAGAACTGAGCGCGGGACCGATAGGCTGACCCGCCGTACCCGACCCCGGAAGCGGCCGCCCCACCATGATCGAAATCCCGGACGACCTGCACTTCGACGCCGTCCCGCTCGCGTTCCTGCTCGGCACCTGGGAAGGCGCCGGTGTCGGCGACTACCCGACCATCGAGGCGTTCCGCTTCGGTCAGCAGGTCACCTTCGGCTACATCGCGAACAAGCCGTTCCTCACCTACACCTCGCGCACCTGGCTGCTCGACGACGAGGGTGAGCGGGTGCGCCCGCTGGCGACCGAGACCGGCTTCTGGCGTTCGAAGCTGGACGGTTCGGTCGACGTGACCCTCGCGCACCCCACCGGGATCGTGGAGATCTGGCTGGGCAAGGTGGACGGCCCGCGCCTGGAGATGCGCACCGACGTGGTCGCGCGCACCGAGGACGCGAAGGACTACACCGCGGGCCACCGGCTGTACGGTCTGGTCAAGAGCGAGTTGATGTACGCGTACGATATGGCCGCCATGGGGCATCCGCTCCAGGCCCACGTCTCCGCCCAGCTCAAGCGGGTCGACGCCGACCTCGCGGCCGAATAGCGCCGGACGGCGCCGAACCGGACGCGACCGCGCCGAGGAGCCCGGGGACCGGCCCGCACTCGTAAACTTCCCTGCGTGAGCACTGACTGGAAGCACGAACTTCGGGAGAAGGGCTACCGGCTCACGCCGCAACGCCAACTCGTCCTCGAAGCGGTGAACACCCTGGGTCACGCGACGCCGGACGAGATCCTGGCCGAGGTGCACAAGACGGCCGGCGGGATCAACATCTCGACCGTCTACCGCACCCTGGAACTGCTCGAACAACTCGACCTGGTCACCCACACCCACCTCGGGCACGGCGCGCCGACCTACCACCCGGCCGACGTCGGGGGCCATCTGCACCTGGTCTGCCGGGACTGCCGTCGGGTGATCGAGGTGGGCACCGAAGTGGCCGCGGCGATGGGCGAGCAACTGCGCGCCGAGCACGGATTCGACATCGATCTCGCGCACTTCGCGATCTTCGGCCGCTGCGCAGAGTGCACCGCGGCCCGGGTTCCCTGAACCGGGGCAACGGCACTGGGCCGCACCGGTCTCGTACTGTGGGGACATGCCCACGAGCCCCTTGTTGTCCCTGCCCGGCGCGGTCGCGGCGGAAGCCCCCGACGCCGGCGTCGCCGCGCACTACGGCGATCCCCTGCGCGAACAACGTCGGCTGGAGGCGGGCGAGGGCTTCGTCGACCTCTCCCACCACGACGTGATCAAGGTGAGCGGTCCGGATCGGCTGAGCTGGCTGCACTCGCTGACCACGCAACACCTGACCGACCTGAAGCCGCACGAGGCGACGCTGACCCTCGTGCTGAGCCCGCACGGGCACATCGAGCACGCGCTGTACGGGGTGGACGACGGCGAGGCGTTCTGGGCCCACCTGGAGCCCGGCGAGGCGCCCGCGCTGGTCGAGTTCCTGGACCGGATGCGCTTCATGTTGCGGGTCGAGGTCGCGGACGTGTCCGCCGACTTCGCGATCGTGCACGAGGCGGGCGACCCCGGCGACACGCCCGAGGAGGTGCTGGTGCGCGCCACGGATCACGGCCGCGAACTGTTCCTGCCGCGCGAGCGCCTGGAGCGGTACGGCCGCGAGCACGCGCACCCGGCCGGCATGTGGGCGTACGAGGCGCTGCGGATCGCCGCGTACCGGCCCCGGCTGGGCCAGGAGACCGATCACCGCACGATCGTGCACGAGCTGGGTCTGATCGACACCGCCGTGCACCTGGACAAGGGCTGCTACCGGGGCCAGGAGACCGTCGCGCGCGTGCACAACCTGGGCCGCCCGCCGCGCCGGCTGGTCTTCCTGCACCTGGACGGCACGCCGGAGGCGCTGCCCGCGCACGGCGCGCCGGTCGAACTCGCGGGCCGGCAGGTCGGCTTCGTCACCAGCGCGGTGCGCCACCACGAACTCGGCCCGATCGCGCTGGCGCTGATCAAGCGCAACACCGCGGTGGACGCGGAACTCCTGGCCGGCGGCGTGCCGGCCACCCAGGAGATCGTGGTCCCCGCGTAGTCCTCGTCGGCCCGGGCGGGCCCTTCGGCTAGCGGATCTCGCGGCGGCGGATGCGGTGCAGGCGACGCCGCTGCGAGCGGTCCAGGGTGAAGTAGGCGACGACCGGCAGGCCGATCGCGACCGCCACGACGGTCCAGGCGATCCACGACGGCAACACGATCAGCGCGATGATGGCGACGACGATCCCGGCCGCGATGTACGGCCCGCGGTGCGACATGGTCCAACCCCTTTCGGTCGGTGTACCCGACGCCCATTCTGCTTCCCCGCAGGGCCCGCGAACATGGGGAGAACCCCCGGGAACGAGAATCGCCGGGGCGCGCGTCCGGCTCACCCGCGGGGGTCGTGGGGGTCGCGTGCGCCGGTCACATGTCCACGACGAGGGTCATCGGGCCGTCGTTGACGAGCGCGACCTTCATGTCGGCGCCGAACACGCCGGTGGCCACCTGCGCGCCCAGCGCGCGCAGTGCCGCGACGACCTCGGCCACCAGGGGTTCGGCGACCGGGCCCGGCGCGGCCTCGTTCCAGGTCGGTCGACGACCCTTGCGGGCATCGCCGTACAGGGTGAACTGGCTGATCACCAGCAGCGGCGCGGACAGGTCCGAGCAGGACTTCTCGCCGTCCAGGACGCGCAGGCTCCACAACTTCGCGGCCAGTCGGCGGGCGATCTCGGGAGTGTCGGTGTGCGTCACGCCGACCAGGACGCACAGTCCGGGGCCCACGATCGAGCCGACGACCTCCCCTTCGACGGTCACGGATGCTTCGGTCACGACCTGCAGGACGGCACGCATGGGCCCATTCTGCACACCCGTCCGGACCGATTCCGAGCCATGTGGCACGCGGCGGTCTGCCCGACATGACACGATGCGTCTCATGGTGGATCTTCCCGACGGAGTGGCCCCGGAGGCCATCCGCGCACTCACGCTGAGTCGGGTTCGCGAGCTCATGCGTGACGCCCAGCGCGAGGAGAACGATCTGTCCTACCTGCGGAGACTGCTGCAAGGGCGGATCGACATCCTGCGCGCCGAACTGGCCCGGCGGTCCGGCCAGGACGGTGCCGAACCCGAATCGCCGGTGGTGGGCCGGCTGCCCGAGATCCTGTCCGAGTCCAGACCGCCCACCCGGGGCGCGCGGCACGTCAACGTCCAGCCGCCGCGCACCGACCGCTACCGGAGTTGGATCGAGCAACTGCTGGCCGACGTGGGCCTGTCCGACCTGGCCGCGCACACCGACGCGGAACTGGGCGAGGCGCTGGACAAGCTCGGCGCCCACGAGCAGGAGGTGTCCTCGCGCCGGCACCGCCTCCAGCGCACCGCCGACGACTGCGCAGCCGAGATCACCCGCCGCTACCGCGAGGGCGAGGCGAAGGTGGAGGACCTGCTGTCGGGCCGATGACCACGTCGGGTCCGAACAAGCGGCACGATCGACTCCGCATGCGGTTGCTAGCAGGGTGCTTGCAATAGCAAGCACGATCTGTGCATGCTGGAGCCATGGCAGGTCTGAACGTCGGCTCGCTGGGTGAGTACATCCGGGAGCAACGCCGCAACGCGCAATATTCGCTTCGGCAACTCGCCGAGGCGGCCGGGGTCTCGAACCCCTATCTGAGCCAGATCGAGCGCGGTTTGCGGCGGCCGAGCGCGGAGATCCTGCAACAGATCGCCAAGGCGCTCCGCATCTCGGCGGAAACGCTCTACGTGCAGGCGGGCATCCTCGACGAGCGCGAGGAGGGTGACCGTGAGGTGCGCACCGCGATCATGGCGGATCCGACGATCAACGACCGCCAGAAGCGGGTCCTCATCGAGATCTACGAGGCATTCCGCAAGGAGAACGCGCAGGACGGCGCCGTGCGGGACGAACGGGGCGCCACCGACGGAACCGAGAACGGCAGGGCCGGCCGGGCCGCAACCGAGAACCTCGATCCCGAAGAGTGAGGAACACCATGGCAATCGCCACGGAACTGAAGAAGACCCTGACCGACACCACCCCGCTGTACGCCGTCGCCGGTGCCGGCGACCTGGTGGTGGAGAAGCTGCGCGAGTTGCCCGAGCGCTTCCGGGTCGAGGTCACCACCGACCCCAAGGTGCTGCGCGAGCGTCTGCAGACGCTGCCCGACCGCACCCAGACCTTCGCCAAGTCCCAGGTGGACAAGGCCAAGGAGCTCTACGAGGACCTCGCCGCGCGCGGCGAGAAGCTGGTCAAGCGGGTCGACCGGCAGGAGAGCACCAAGCGGGCCAAGGCGGCCGTGAGCACCACCGAGAGCAAGGCCAAGGCCACCACGACCGCGGCGCGGCGTGGTGCGGCGAACGCCAAGGCGCAGGCGAAGTCCGCGGCGACCGCCGCCGCCAAGGCCGCCGACGCGGCGGCCGACGCCGTCGAGCAGGCGGCCGGCAAGGTCGGCGACTCGGGCTCCAAGCCGACCGCCGGCACCAAGGCCTGACCCTCGGTCCCACGCACACCGGCGCACCCGATGCCGCCTCGGCAACCGCCGAGGCGGCATCGGGCATGCCAGACTGGAATCCCCGCACCACGTGGCGGCACACGGCGGCCGCGCAGAGGAGGATCGATGGAACTGGCCATGGCCGATGGTCTGCTGACGGCCAAGTTCGACCAGGTGCTGACCTGGCTGTTCCTCGGCATCCTGCTGCTCAAGGTGTTCTGCCTGTTCGACGCCGCCTTCCGGCGCGAGGACGCCTACCGCGCGGCGGACAAGAAGAAGAAGTCCTTCTGGCTGATCGTGCTCGGTGTCGCGGTCGTGGTCGACGTGCTGCCGATCGGCCTGGGTCTGATCCTGATGCTCGCGGGCCTGGTCGCGGCGATCGTCTACCTCGTCGACGTGCGGCCCGCGCTCAAGGAGGTCGCCGGCGGTCGAGGCGGCGGTCGCAACATGGGGCCGTACGGCCCCTGGTGAACCGCCGGGCTCGACCCGCGGTGCCCGACCGGCCGGGCCGAGCTCAGCGCGTGGGCAGCTTGACCACCGAGACGAAGAACTCGTCGATGTGCCGCACGACGCTGATGAACTGCTCGAAGTCCACCGGCTTGGTGACATAGGCGTTCGCGTGCAGGTGGTAGCTGCGCAGCACGTCCTCCTCGGCCTCGGACGTGGTCAGCACGACCACCGGGATCCGGCGCAGGTCCTCGTCCGCCTTGATCTCCTCCAGCACCTCCCGGCCGTCCTTACGCGGCAGGTTGAGGTCCAACAGAATCAGGTCCGGGCGCGGCGCGTCGGCGAACTCGCCCTCGCGGCGCAGGAACGCCACCGCCTCGACGCCGTCGCTGACCACGTGCAGCGAGTTGCGCACCTTGTTGTCCTCGAACGCCTCGCGCGTCATCAACACGTCGCCCGGGTCGTCCTCGACCAACAGGACCTCGATGGCTCCCTCGATGGGGTGGGTCATGCGTTGCTCCCTCGTACCGCTTCGTCGGCCGGTCCCTGGGACTGCGGCTCGCGGGTGTTCGGTTCCGGCCGCTCCGGTTCCGGCTCGGATTCGCGCGGCTCCGGCAGCGTGGCCGGCGGCGGTCCCGGCAGGGTCCAGCGGATCGTGGTGCCGCCGGTGCCCTCGGCATCCAGCCAGATCCGGCCGCCGTGGTATTCCACGATCTTCTTGCACATGGCCAGCCCGATGCCGGTGCCGCCGTAGGCGTCCTTCGGATGCAGCCGCTGGAAGATCACGAAGATCCGGTCCGCGTACTGCGGCTCGATCCCGATGCCGTTGTCGACACAGGAGAACTCCCACTGCTCGCCGTCCCAGCGGGCGCCCAGGTGCACGCGCGGCACCTCCTCGGCGTGGAACTTGATCGCGTTGCCGACCAGGTTCTGCACCAGTTGACCCAGCAGCAGCCCGTCGCCCGGCACCGTGGGCAGCGGGTCGGCGGTGATGCTCGCGCCGCTCTCCTCGCGTGCGGCGGCCAGCGCGTGCAGCGCGTGGTCCAGGCACTCGCGCAGGTCCACATCACCGCGCTCGGTGTCCAACCGGCCCACCCGGGAGAACGCGAGCAGGTCGTTGATCAGCGTCTGCATGCGCTTGGCGCCGTCCACCGCGAACGCGATGTACTGGTCGGCGCGCTCGTCCAGTTGGCCCTTGTACCGCTTCTCCAGGAGTTGGCAGAAGCTGGCCACCTTGCGCAGCGGCTCCTGGAGGTCGTGCGAGGCGACGTAGGCGAACTGCTCCAACTCGGCGTTCGAGCGGCGCAGATCCTCGGCCTGCTCGTCGATCAGCGCCCGGGCCGCCTCGGTGCTGTGCAGCTCCTCCACGATCCGGTCGCGCATCGAGCTCACGTCGTAGGCGAGAGCGGTGATCTCGGCCGGCCCCCGGCCGGTCAGCACCTGGTTGTAACGGCCCTCGGTGACCTTGCGGACCTGCTCGCCGAGATGCTCCAGCGGGCGGGTGACCATCCGGCGGAACACCAGCGCGACCAGCAGCACCAGCCCGGTGAACAGCGCGGCCACCGCGATCAGCGTCGCGGTCAGCGTGGTGGCGTCGCGGGAGAGTTCCTCCCGCGCCCGAGCCCGCTCGTCGCCGAGGTCGGCCTGCTGGGCGGCCGTCGCCGCGCGCACCGCGTCGAACAGTCGCTTGCCCTGGTCGGGCAGCAGGCCGCCAATGGTGGCCGCCCGGTCGGCGAGCGCCGGTTCCGCGTAGCCCGTGCGCCACGCCCGCGCCCGCGTGCCGACCTCGGCGAGGTCGGCGCGCAGCCGGTCACCCTCGTCCGACTTCGGCAACAGCCGCTCCAGGTCCGCGTAGGCCCGGTTCTCCTCGGCCCGGCCCTGCGTGTACGGCTCGCGCAGGCTCGGGTCGCCGCCGATGATCCAGCCGCGCACGCCGGTCTCCTGGTCGATCAGCGCGTTCTCCAGCCGCAGAGCGGCGTTGGCGGCCGGTTCCAGGCGGTCCAGGACGGTGTGCCGCGAGTCGTTCAGGCGCGATATCGCCAGCGCACCGACCACCGCGGAGATCACGATCACCAGCGCGAGCAGGCCCAGGCCCAGCCCGACGACCTGGCGCATGCGGGGTCCGCCCCGCCGCTCCCGCTCCCGCGTTCGCTCCTGAGTCACGCCGTGTCGTCCTCGCCCGTCGTCTGGCCCGGCAGCACCGGATGTCCCCCCTGCACGCCGTGCAACGGGCGATCGGGGTCGTGCCGCAGCAGCAATACCGCCACGTCGTCGTTGAGACTGCCCCCGTGCAGGTCTTCCACCGCGGCCACGGCGGAATCGATCAGGTCGTAACCGGAGCGTCCGGCCGCGAGGAGCTGCCCGATCAGGGGCAACAGTCCCTCGGTCCCCAGTCGTTCCGGGCCCGGACCGATCCGGCCCTCGATCAGTCCGTCGGTGTAGAGCAGGAGCGACCAGTCCGTGCCCAGCTCCATCGACTCGTGGCCCCAGCGGCCGTCCGGGAACAGGCCCAGCGCCGGGCCGGTCGCGCCCTCGGACAGCGGTGCGACGCCCTTGGGCGTGAGCAGCAGCGGCGCCGGATGGCCCGCGAGGTATACCTGGCCGCGTCGACGATCGGGCTCGATGATGGTCATGCACAACGTGGCGAACATCTCGTCCGAGCGTCGCTCGTGTTCGAAGATTCGTTCCAGCGTGGTGAGCAATTCGCCGCCGGTGAGCCCGGCGAAGATCAGCGAGCGCCAGGCGATCCGCAGGTTGACCCCGAGCGCGGCCTCGTCCGGCCCGTGTCCGCAGACGTCGCCGATCATCACGTGCACGCGCCCGTCGGCGGTCTGCACCGCGTCGTACAGGTCCCCGCCCAGCAGCGCCCGCTGGCGACCGGGGCGATAGCGCGCGCGGAAGTCCAGCGTCGGGTCGCGCAGGATCGGCGCGGGCAGCAGGCCGCGTTCCAGGCGCGCGTTCTCCTGCGCGCGCAGCTCCGACTCCACCAGCCGGCGCTGCGACTCGTCGGCCCGCTTGCGCTCCAGGGCGTAGCGGATGGCCCGGGACAACAACGAGCCGTCGATCTCCTGCTTGACCAGGTAGTCCTGGGCGCCGGCGGCGACCGCGGCGGAACCGCGGTGCGCGTCGGACAGGCCGGTGAGCACGATCACCGCGGTCCGCGGCGCGAACAGCAGCAGCCGGTGCAGCCCGTTCAACCCCTCGGCGTCGGGCAGTCCCAGGTCCAGCAGGACGCAGCCGATGTCCTCGCCGAGCTTGACCATGGCCTCGGCCATCGACCGGGCCCAGACGATCTCCATCGGGTCCGGGGAGTCGGCGAGCAACTCCTCCACCAGGAAGGCGTCGCCCGCGTCGTCCTCGATGAGCAGGACGCGCAGCGGGTGCGCGGCGTGGGCGACCGGGGCCGATGCCGCGGGGGCGGGCATCGGTACCGCGCGGTAGTCGGTCCGTTCGACCGCTTTGCCGTCGCCGCCGTACGCGGGGCGCACGCCACCACCTCCGGGATTGATGTCGCCGCACGAATCGTTGTCGTACGGCAATCGAAAAAGGACGATAGCGCGGCGGGGTGTGAGCGGGTAACCGGACGGCGCGCGGGTTCGGCCGAAGCTAGGTCGGGTCGGTGGCTCGTTGCGCCGCGTCGCGCAGTACCGCGAGGGATCGCACGAGCGAGTCCAACTCGTCCGCCTCCAGATGTATCAAGACCTTGGCCAGGGCCTGTCGTCGAGCCGATCGCAGTTCCTCCACGAACCTGACCCCGTCGGGCGCCAGCCGCAGCACCACCTCCCGGCGGTCGGTCGGGCTCAGCCCGCGCACCAGCAGGCCGGCGTCCTCCAGACGGTCGCACAAGCGGCTCGCCGAGGACGGGATGGCCCGCAACCGGGCGGCCAGCATGTTCAGATTGATGCCGTCGTCACCGGCGATCACGAGCAGGGCCCGCAACTGGGACGGCGACACCCGGCCGCCCAGATCGCCGTGTGCGTGGGTGCGTACCGCGGCCAGCCACTCGCACAGTGCGTCCACACGATCGAGCAGTTCCGCGGGTAGGTCCCCTTCTCCTCGGGCCACGGACATTCGGCCACTGTGCCGGCTGAGGCAGCGGGAGCGCCACGTCGGGGGCCGGCAGGCTGGGCGCATGACACGGATAACGCTTGTTCGCGGCGACATCACCGAACAACACGTGGACGCGATCGTCAACGCGGCGAACTCGTCCCTGATGGGCGGTGGCGGTGTCGACGGCGCGATCCACCGCAGGGGTGGTCCGGAGATCCTGGCCGAGTGCCGGGCGCTGCGCGCGGCAAAGCTCGGAAAGGGCCTGGAGACCGGCGCCGCGGTGGCCACCACCGCGGGGCGCCTGCCGGCGCGATGGGTCGTGCACACGGTGGGGCCGGTGTACAGCCACACCGACGACCGGTCCGCGTTGCTGGCGTCCTGCTACCGCGAGGCGTTGCGGGTGGCGGACGACCTCGGCGCGACGTCGGCGGCGTTCCCGGCGATCTCCGCGGGCATCTACGGCTGGCCGATGGACGACGCGGCGCGGATCGCGGTCGAGACCGTGCACGCGACGCCGTCCGCGCTCGAGGAGGTGCGCTTCGTGCTGTTCGAGGCGCGCGCCTACGTCGCGTTCGAGCAGGCGGTCGCCGCGCTGTAGACCCGGACACGGCTGTGGGTCGGACCGCGAGGCCCGACCCACACGCGTTGTCGAGATGCTCAGCCGCCGCTCGGGACGGCCGAGGTCTTCCCGGACGGGCTGCCCGATGTGGAGTTGCTCGGCGCCCCGGTCGACGGGGGCGCCGACGTGGGCGGCTGCGAGCTCGGCGGCGGCGTCGTCGGCGGTTCGGTGCTCGGCGGCGGGGTGGTCACCGGTGGAGTCACCGGAGGCGTCGTGACCGGCGGCGTGACCGGGGGTGTCGTCACCGGCGGCGTGACCGGCGGCGGCGTGGGCGTGGTCGGCGGAGCCGGGACGTGCGGGATGGCCGGGGCGTTCACCGTGCCGGCGCCGGCGTCGGGACGCACCACGCCGAGGATCGGCATCGAGCCGGCGTTCGCCACGGTGATCGTGCGGCCCGGTCGGGGCGCGTGCACCATCTTGCCGTTGCCCAGGTACATGGCGATGTGGCTCGCGTCGGAGAAGTAGACGATCAGGTCGCCCGGGCGCATGTCGGCGAGCGGCACGCGCGGCAGCGACGCCCACTGCTCCTGCGAGGTGCGGCGGATCGGCACTCCCGCGAACGCCCACGCCTTCGAGGTCAGACCGGAGCAGTCGTAGCCGTCCGGGCCCACGCCGCCCCAGATGTAGGGCTTGCCGATCTTGTCGATCGCGAACGCGATGGCCAACGCGGCCTTGGGCGTGGTCTGCTGGTCCGGCTTGCCGATCAGCGTGTTCAACTGGGCCTGGCCGGCCTCCGCGGACAGCGCCTCCATCCGGGCCAGTTCGGTGAGCTGCTCGGGGGTGAGGCCGGCCAGTATCTTCTCGGCCTCGGCGATCCGGGTCTGGATGTCGGTCCGGCTGCCGGCCGCCTCCTGCTCCAGCCGACGGCTCTCGGCGAGCTGGGTGTCCGCGCTCTTCTGCATCGCGGTGAGCTGGAGTTCGGCCTGCTTGGCCCGGTTGATGGTGTCCAACTGCGTCTGCGAGATGTGCTCGTACGCCGGCGCGTCGCGCAGGAAGCCCTGCGGGTCCGAGGTCAGCATCAGGGTGAGCAGCGGGTCCAGGCCGCGGGTGGTGTACTGCAAGCGGGCCAGCCGGCCGAGGTCGTCGCGGGCCTTCTCGACGTTCTGCCGGGCCCACACCACGCCCGCGTTCACGTCGTTGACCTTGACCTGGGTGCGGGCCAGTTGCTCGGTGGTGGCGTTGAACCGCTCGGTGGCCTGCTCGGCCTGGCGGTACAGCTCCTGCACCCGGGCCTGCGCGGCCAGCAGATCCTGCACCGACGTGATCGCGGTACCGGCCGGCGGCACGGGCGGTACGCCCGGGTCCGCCCACGCGTTGCCGCCGAACAGGGCCGCGCACAACAGCGCCGCGCCGCAGGTGGTCACAGCCCGGGTTCGCAGACCTTTTCGGCCCCCGAGTTTCACCATGCTTTCGCCCTTTCGGAACTCGAATGCTCTCCTGCGACGGGTGTGTCGATGCCGGCCGGCGACGTCGATTCGAAACGGAACCGGTGCTTCCGGGACGGCAGTTCCCAAAGGCCGGTTCAGCGTCGGATCCTTGCATGTTCCGGCGGCGATGGGCAGAGGAGAATTCACGATCGTCCACTTATCGGAACGGGCGAATGTATCCATTTGCGGACGACACGCCGGGTCCGACCACGGTCAAGTGAACGTGGTGTGTTCAAGATTTCATGTGCCGTTCCGGATCGGACACGAGTCACCGAATTCCGTCGGACACGAGTCACCGAATTCCGTCGCTCCGGCCGGCCGACGCGGCCGACCCGCGTGGGGCCACCGCCGACCAAGCCACGGTCAACTCGCCCTGCCGCCGGCGCGCCGGCCGGTCGCACACCGGCCAGTCCCGGGCCAGCGTCGCGGTCGCCGCGAGCCAGCGCTGCCGGGCACCGAAGGCGGCCAGCGGCGCGTGCAGGTCCCAGGCCCGGTCGAACGCGGTCAGGAAGGTGTGCACCGGTTCGCCCGGCACGTTGCGGTGGATCAGCGCCTTGGGCAGCCGCTCGGCCAGCTCGGACGGGCGCTCGAGGCCGGCCAACCGGGCGGCGAAGGTCACCGTGCGCGGTCGCGCGTCGGCCCCGATGCCCAGCCACACCGCGCGCCGGCCCAACTCGTCGCACGTGCCCTCCACGAGCACCCCGTTCGGGGTCAGGCGGGCGCACATCCGAGCCCAGGCCGCCGGCACCGCGTCCTCGTCGTACTGCCGAAGCACGTTGAACGCCCGGATCGCGGTCGCCGAGCGGCCCGCCGGCAGCGGCACCTCGAAGCCGCCCCGGGCGAAGGTCAGCGCGTCCCGGGCGTACGGGAGCGCCGCGGCCACCCGCTCCGGATCGATCTCGAAGCCGACCACCGCGACGTCGGGACGGACCGTGCGCAACCGCCGGAACAGCTCGACGGTGGTCACCGGCGACGCGCCGTAGCCGACGTCGACCACCAGCGGATCGGCCGCGCCGCGCAGCAGCCGCACGTGTGCGTCGGTCAGCCACCGGTCCACCCGGCGCAACCGGTTCGCGTTGGTGGTGCCCCGGGTGATCACCCCACTGGGCCGCGACCGGGCCGCGGCCCTCGTCCCCGCTCCCGGGGTGCCGAACCCCGAGTTGCCGCGCGTGCCCATGCTCGCAGCGTAAGGGAACACCTCCACGCGCCCCCGCGAGCGGTCCGGATCACACTCCGCCGGGGAATCTCCTCCCACCACGATGGGTTGGGTCTTGAGTTGGGCCGAGAACCACGGACGGGCGGCCCACGCATCGGTAGTAGCTCTGTACAACTAGTAGCTCTGTGTACACGTGGTAGCTCTGTACACCGGACAACATGACACGGGGCCGGCCTGGGAGGTCAACGAGTGAGCCACCACGTCCAGCGCGCGATCACATTGGGAGCGCGCCGGGGGGCACCTCGTCGAATCGCGACGCTGAGCGTTCACACCTCCCCGCTGCACCAACCCGGCACCGGCGACGCCGGTGGCATGAACGTCTACATCGTCGAACTCAGCAAGCGGCTGGCCGCGCTCGGCATCGAGGTGGAGATATTCACCCGTGCCACCGGCCGGGACCTGCCGCCGGTCGTCGAGATGGCCCCGGGAGTCCTGGTGCGGCACGTTACCGCCGGGCCGTACGAGGGCCTGTCCAAGGAGGACCTGCCGGCCCAGTTGTGCGCGTTCACCTCGGGGGTGCTGCGCACCGAGGCGATGCGCGAGCCGGGGCACTACGACCTCGTGCACTCGCACTACTGGCTCTCCGGTCAGGTCGGCTGGCTGGCCAAGGAGCGCTGGGGTGTGCCGCTGGTGCACACCATGCACACGATGGCCAAGGTCAAGAACGCCTCGCTGGCGGGTGGCGACGCGCCCGAACCCCGGGCCCGGGTGATCGGCGAGTCCCAGGTGGTCGAGGCCGCCGATCGGCTGGTCGCCAACACGGTCGAGGAGGCGGACCAGTTGATCGACCTCTACGACGCGGACCCCGACCAGGTCGCGGTGGTCAACCCCGGCGTGGATCTGGAGACCTTCTGCCCCGGCGACATGGCCGACGCGCGCCGCCGGCTGGGCGTGCCGGCGGACGCCACGGTGATCCTGTTCGCCGGTCGGATCCAGCCGCTGAAGGCCCCCGACGTGTTGTTGTACGCGATCGCCCACCTGCTTCAGGCCGATCCGAGCCTGCGCGACTCGCTCGTGGTCGCGGTGGTCGGCGGGCCCAGCGGCAACGGCATGGCGGCGCCGGAGCACCTGCACAAGCTGGCCGCGACGCTGGGCATCCACGACGTGGTCCGGTTCCAGCGGCCGGTCCGCCAGGACGTGCTGGCCGACTGGTATCGCGCGGCCACCGTCGCGGTGGTGCCCTCCTACAACGAGTCCTTCGGCCTGGTGGCCATCGAGGCCCAGGCCTGCGGGACCCCGGTGGTCGCGGCGTCGGTCGGCGGCCTGCCCACCGCGGTGCGCGACGGCGTCTCCGGCACCCTGGTCCGAGGCCACAACCCGGTGGACTACGGCCTGGCCCTGCGCGACCTGATCCGCGCGCCCGGGCTGCGCGAGGACTATGCCGAGGGCGCGGTGCGGCACGCGGCGGCGTTCGGCTGGTCCTCGGCGGCGGCGTCGATGGCCGAGGTCTACGCCGACACGCTGGCCCGCAGCGCGGCCCCGCGTGGCCGGGTCGTGGGCGGGCAGTAGCGTCGAGACGTTCGCACGCCGAATCGAATGGAGTGGCCCGTGGGAGCACAACAGGATCGGGCCGCGGAGACCGTCCGCGCGGCCCTGAAGGACGCCGGCGTCGAGTGGGAGCAGTCCGGGACGAACACGTTCGTCGCGGTCCTGCCGGGCACGCGCAAGCTCAAGACGGCCGTCGCGCTCACGGTCAACGCGCACACCCTGGCGGTGAGCGCGTTCGTGATCCGGCACGCGGACGAGAACCACGCGGCCTTCTACCGTTGGCTGCTCGAGCGCAACGTGCGGATGTACGGCGTGGCGTTCGCCGTGGACACATCGGGCGACGTCTATCTCAACGGCCGGCTGCCGATCGCGGCGGTCACCACCGACGAGGTCGACCGCATCCTGGGCGCCGTGCTCCAGGCCGCCGACGAGAGCTTCAACACGCTTTTGGAGATCGGCTTCGCCACCTCGATCCGCCGCGAATGGGACTGGCGCGTCGAACGCGGCGAATCCCTGAAGAACCTGGAGGCCTTCGCCCGCTTCGCGGCTCCGGAGAACCGCGGCTAGGCCCTGCCCGGCGCCCCGGAAAAGCCCGTGCCCGGGCGCCCGATCGCCTCGATTAGGCTCCTGCCCATGGCTGATGCTCTCTACAAACTGATCCTTCTGCGACACGGCGAAAGCAAGTGGAACGAAGCCGGACTTTTCACCGGCTGGGTCGACGTCGACCTGACCGACAAGGGTGAGAAGGAGGCCGCGCGCGGCGGGCAACTGCTGCTCGACGCGGGTGTGCTGCCGGACGTCCTGCACACCTCGCTCCAGCGCCGCGCGATCCGCACCGCGCAGCTCGCGCTGGACGTGGCCGACCTGAACTGGCTGCCCGTCCGCCGCTCCTGGCGACTGAACGAGCGGCACTACGGCGCGCTCCAGGGCAAGGACAAGAAGCAGACCCTGGAGGAGTTCGGCGAGGAGCAGTTCATGCTCTGGCGCCGTTCCTACGACACCCCGCCGCCTCCGCTCGCGGACGACGACGAGTACTCGCAGTTCGCCGACCGTCGGTACGCGTCGCTGCCGGTGGAGATCCGCCCGCGCACCGAGTGCCTCAAGGACGTCGTCGAGCGCATGCTCCCGTACTGGTACGACGCGATCGTGCCGGACCTGCTCGGCGGCGACACCGTGCTGGTCGCCGCGCACGGCAACTCGCTGCGCGCGCTGGTCAAGCACCTGGACGGCATCTCGGACGCGGACATCGCGGGCCTGAACATCCCCACCGGCATCCCGCTGCTGTACGAGCTGGACGCGAACCTGCGCCCGATCACGCCGGGTGGGCGCTACCTCGACCCGGAGGCCGCCGCGGCCGCGATCGAGGCGGTCAAGAACCAGGGCCGCAAGTGATCACGAACATCGGGTGAACCATCGATCGGCTCCGCGCGGGGCGCCCACCTGTCACGGAAGGGGTGGGGCGCCCCGCACGGGCCGGGCTCGGCGGCCCGAGTGCCGGCTCAGCGGCCGCAGCCGCCCCCGCAATTGCACGCGGAACCGGACTTACAGCCACAGCCGCAACTCGACGGGCAGTTGCAGCCCGGCGTGGGGGCCTGAGGTTGTGGTGGGGTCTGCGGGTCGGGCATGACGACCTCCGAACGATCACCGGTGACAGGCGTGGCGCACGGATGAACGACACATGAAGATCTGCACGATGGACCCTCTGGACGGTTTCACCCGTTCGGAGCAGCTCTACCCTGGAACATGTGGACGTGAACGTTGCTGCTGCCGCTTTGGCCGCCGTATCCGGATTGGCCGTGGGCGTGGCCGGCACCCTGGCTTTCCGCTGGAGTGAGCGAGCCCAGGGCAGGGGCACGGCCGCGGCGCCCGCCGTGGCCCCGTCGCTGCCGCCCGGAGTGGCCACGGTGTTGTCCGTGCTGCGCTCCTCGGCGGTGGTCCTGGACGAGTTCGACACCGTCGTGAAGGCCAGCTCGGCGGCCTACAAGTTCGGCTTGGTCCGAGGCGACCAATTGGTGCCCGAGGACCTGCTCGCGATGGCCAGGGAGACCAGACGCGACGGCGAGATAAGGCAGCGGGACCTGCTGCTGGCCCGCGCCGACGGCGAGGCGCACGAGTTCGAGGTGTCCGCCCGGGTCGCGCCGCTGGGCTCCCGGCTGGTGCTGCTGCTGGTCGAGGACCGTACCGAGGCCCGCCGGGTGGACGCGGTGCGCCGCGACTTCGTGGCCAACGTGAGCCACGAGCTCAAGACCCCGGTCGGCGCGCTGTCGCTGCTGGCCGAGGCGGTGATGGACGCCAGTGACGACCCCGAGGCGATCATCCGCTTCGCGGGTCGCATGCAGATCGAGTCGGCCCGGCTGACCAACCTGGTGCAGGAGCTGATCGACCTGTCCCGGGTGCAGAACGACCACCCGCTGCACCACGTCGGCCCGGTGCCGCTGGACGAACTGGTGGCCGAGGCCGCCGACCGTTGCCGGCAGGCCGCCGAGTCGAAGCAGATCACCCTGGAGATCGGCGGCGACCGTGACCTGATCGTGCCCGGGGACCACAATCAACTGGTGATGGCGCTGGGCAACCTCGTCGAGAACGCGGTCAACTACTCTCCCGCGAGGACGAGGGTCGACATCGAGGTCAGAGCCGAGGCACGGATGGCCGTCATCACCGTTTCCGACCAGGGGTTGGGCATCCCCCAGCGCGACCTGGATCGAATTTTCGAGCGGTTCTACCGCGTCGATCCGGCCCGTTCGCGGGCCACCGGCGGTACCGGCTTGGGCCTGTCCATCGTCAAGCACATCGCGGCGGGCCACGGGGGAGAGGTAACCGTGCGCAGCCTGGAGGGTGTGGGATCCACCTTCACCCTGGTGCTGCCCTTCAAGTCCAGTACCTCTCAATCGATGTCGATGACATCGTCGACCCCATCCATGGAGGCTTCACGATGACCCGTGTGCTCGTCGTCGAAGATGAAGAGTCCTTCAGCGACGCGCTGTCGTACATGCTTCGCAAGGAAGGCTTCGAGGTGGCCGTCGCCGCCACCGGGCCCGAGGCCCTGGAGCTGTTCGACCAGGGCGGCGCCGACCTGGTGCTGCTCGACCTGATGCTGCCCGGGCTGCCCGGCACGGAGGTGTTCCGCGGGCTCAGGGCCAAGTCCAACGTGCCGGTCATCATGGTGACGGCCAAGGACAGTGAGGTGGACAAGGTCGTCGGGTTGGAGATCGGCGCCGACGACTACGTCACGAAGCCGTACTCCACGCGCGAGCTGATCGCCCGGATCCGCGCCGTGCTGCGGCGCCAGGGCGGTGAACCCACGGACGAGCCCCGGGCGATCGAGGCCGGGCCGGTACGGCTGGACGTCGAGGCGCACCGGGTCACCGTGGAGGGCCGGCGGATCGACCTCCCGCTCAAGGAGTTCGACCTGCTCGAGGTGCTGCTGCGCAACGCGGGCCGGGTGCTGACCCGGATGCAGCTCATCGACCGGGTGTGGGGCGTCGGCTACGTCGGCGACACCAAGACGCTCGACGTGCACGTGAAGCGGCTGCGCGCCAAGATCGAGCCGGACCCGGGCGCCCCGCGCTACCTGGTCACCGTGCGCGGTCTCGGCTACAAGTTCGAGCCCTGATCGGCCCGGGGCGCCGGCAACCGCCCCCCAGCGCGACGACGGCGCCCGCGCCGCCCACCGGAACTCCGGGGGCGGCGCGGGCGCCGTCGTAGGTGCGCGCGAGGTCGTCAGCCGCCGGCCGGGGCCGACGAGCTGTTGCGCGGCGTCGAGTTCGCCGCGTTGGTGGTGGTCGCAGCACCGGTCGCGCCCGTCGCGGGCGGCGAGGTCGCGCCCGCGGAGTTGGTGGGTGCCGCGGTGGTGGGCGGCGCGGCCGGCGGAGCCGGCGGCGGCGGGGTGAACGCCGGGGTCGGCTTGAGCTGTGCGAAGTAGCCGGACGGCCCGTGCACCGAGACGTCCAGCGAGGTCTCGCCGGCGGTGCCGAACGCGAAGGTCACCTTGCGCCACGAACCGGCCTGCACCTTCGCCGCGTTCGGGAAGACCAGCGGGCCGAGGTAGGTCTTGCCCTGCGGGCTCTCCGCGGCCATTCCCTGCGGCCGGTCGACCAGGTACAGCGAGCCGCCCGCCGGGATGGTCAGCGGGCCGCCCAGGGCCTGGCCGGCGCCGTCGACCGTCACCTTGGTGATGGTCTCGGGCGTGGTGCCCTCGTTGAACAACGCGCCACCGAGCGCGACCAGGTCCTTGCCCGGGTCGCTCGTCACCAACTGCACGTTCTGGATCTTGAGCGCGCCGAACGCCGTGTTGGCCGTGTCGGGCTTGATCTTGTTGGTCTCGGCGTCGTTGCCACTGGCGCAGCCCGCGGCCAGGGGAAGGACGACGGCGACGGTGGCGGCGAGGGCGCCGCGTCGAAGGCTGCGGCTCACGGCGGCGGCATCTCCTTGAAGATCTTGGATCGAGGACCGGTCAGGACGACCGGGGACAGCGTACTCAGCCCGGACGGACGACTTGTACGCGGCTCACCGCGCCGACAGCCGGCTTCGGCCCGGTTGAGGCGGCGGAATGATCTCGAACACGGGACCGACATGGGTGGGGCCCGTGTGACATATGGGTCGCGCGAGAGCGCTCGGCTCGCCACCCGGAGGAGTTGTTTGTCCTATTTGTTCGAGTCCTACGGGTGTGGGGTTCCCTGTCCCAGCACGGCCGGAGGTCGGTTGTCAAGCCCCGACTAAGGCCCTGACCTGCGGAAACGTCATTCAGTAGGGGCGTGTCCCGTGTTACCCTAGAAAGCCACGGAAGGGGTACCTGTCACATGACGTTCAAGGTTGGCGACACCGTGGTCTACCCCCATCACGGGGCCGCGCTGATCGAGGCGATCGAGCAGCGCACGATCAAGGGTGTGGACAAGACCTATCTGGTGTTGAAGGTCGCCCAGGGTGATTTGACCGTCCGCGTGCCTGCGGACAACGCGGAATTCGTCGGTGTCCGGGACGTGGTGGGCCAGGAAGGGCTCGACCGCGTCTTCGAGGTGCTGCGCGCTCCGCACACCGAAGAACCGACGAACTGGTCACGACGTTACAAGGCGAACCTGGAAAAGCTCGCCTCCGGTGACGTTATCAAGGTCGCGGAGGTCGTGCGCGATCTATGGCGCCGCGAGCGTGACCGCGGCCTGTCGGCAGGCGAGAAGCGCATGCTGGCAAAGGCTCGGCAGATCTTGGTGAGCGAGTTGGCGCTCGCCGAGAACACGAACGAGGACAAGGCCGAGGCCATCCTCGACGAAGTTCTGGCTTCCTGAGCCGTAGGATCCGCCCGTCGGTGACGGACGGATCCGCCGGTGCGGTGTCGGCGCGATTCCGCGTCGGCGCCCGGGTGGTTTGAGGGGACTTCGTTGAACGCTGCGGTCCTTGTGCCCGCTGCAGGGCGTGGTGAACGGCTTGGTCCCGGTGCGCCCAAGGCGTTGCGTGAGCTTGGGGACATCCCGATGCTGGTGCACGCCGTCCGGTCGCTGTTGGCCGCCCGCGGGGTAACCGCGGTCGTGGTCGCCGCACCGCCGGACGGTGTCGCCGGTGTCCGGAAACTTTTGCGTGCGCATTTGCCGGCGGAATCACCCCTACGGGTGGTCGCGGGCGGTGCGACACGCCAGGAATCGGTGCGGCTCGCGCTCGACGCGGTCCCCGCCGATCACGACGTCGTGCTCGTGCACGACGCCGCGCGTCCGTTCGTGCCGGCCGAGGTGGTGGAGGCGGTGATCGCCGCCGTCGCCGCCGGGGCCGACGCCGTGGTGCCCGCGTTGCCCGTGGTGGACACGGTCAAGGAGGTCGCCTCGATCGACGGCGCCGAGACCGTGGTTCGCACGGTCGACCGGTCGTCTTTGCGCGCCGTACAGACCCCCCAGGGCTTTCGGCGGGCCGTTCTGGCACGCGCGCACGCCGAGGCCGGCGGCTTCGGCGGGGAGGGCGCGACCGACGACGCGGGCATGGTCGAACGCCTCGGCGGAGCGGTCGTGGTGGTGCCCGGTTCCGAAGAGGCGTTCAAGGTGACCCGACCGTTCGACCTGCTGCTCGCCGGCGCGCTGTTGGCGCGGCGCGCGGAACAGGCGGCCGAAGGGGCGGCGATCGGTGTGGAGAGTACGGAGACCGACGTTGTCCGGTGAGCACGCCTCTCGTGTCGTTTTGCCCCGCACCGGGATCGGGGTGGACGTACACGCCTTCGAGGAGGGCCGCGAGTTGTGGGTCGCCGGTCTGCACTGGCCCGGGGAGACCGGGCTGGCCGGGCACTCGGACGCCGACGTGGTCGCGCACGCCGCGTGCGACGCGTTGTTCTCGGCGGCCGGTATCGGCGATCTGGGCGCGCACTTCGGCACGTCCCGGCCGCAGTGGTCGGGGGCGTCGGGAGTGACGCTGTTGACCGAGGCGGCGCGATTGGTGCGCGCGGCGGGCTTCGAGATCGGCAACGTCGCGGTGCAGGTGATCGGGATCCGGCCGAAGGTGGGCCGGCGCCGGGCCGAGGCCGAGGCCGCGTTGTCGGCCGCGGTCGGTGCGCCGGTGTCGGTGTCCGGGACCACCACCGACGGACTCGGGCTGACCGGGCGGGCCGAGGGGGTGGCCGCGATCGCCACCGCGCTCGTGGTCGCGACGTCGAGCTGATCATCGGCACGGCCGGGTGATCGTCGCGAACAGGCAAATAACAGGGGAACGCCGGGCCGTCCCGACGCTCTAAGCTTGCGCGTGTGAGCATGCGCCTGTACGACACCAGCACCCGCACGGTCCGGGACTTCGTGCCGCTTGTCGAGGGACAGGTCTCGATCTACTTGTGTGGTGCCACCGTGCAGGCGCCGCCGCACATCGGGCACATCCGATCGGGGCTGAACTTCGACGTGCTGCGCCGGTGGTTCGCCCACCGCGGCAACGACGTCGTGTTCTGCCGCAACGTCACCGACATCGACGACAAGATCATCGCGAAGTCCTGCACGGAGGGGATTCCGTACTGGCAGGTGGCGCAGACCAACGAGCGCGCCTTCGCGGACGCGTACACCGCGCTCGGCTGCCTGCCCTCGACGGTGGAGCCCCGGGCGACCGGGCACATCCCCGAGATGATCGCGATGATGGACCGGCTGATCGCGACCGGGCACGCCTATCCATCCGGCGGCGACGTCTACTTCGACGTGTCCTCGTTCCCCGCGTACGGCGCGCTGTCCGGTCAGAAGCCGGACGCGATGCGCGAGGCGGAGGACGCGGGTGCGGGTGCGGCGGGCAAGCGGGATCGCCGCGACTTCGCGCTGTGGAAGTCGGCCAAGCCCGGCGAGCCCTCATGGGAGACCCCGTGGGGCAACGGCCGTCCGGGCTGGCACCTGGAGTGCTCCGCGATGGCGCACAAGTACCTGGGGCCGGCGTTCGACATCCACGGCGGCGGGCTCGACCTGGTCTTCCCGCACCACGAGAACGAGATCGCCCAATCCAAGGCGGCGGGCGACGCGTTCGCCAACTACTGGATGCACAACGCCTGGGTCACCCTCAGCGGTGAGAAGATGAGCAAGTCGCTCGGCAACTCCGTGCTCGTATCGGAGATGCTCAAGCGCTGGTCGCCGCTCGTCCTGCGGTACTACCTGGCCACCCCGCACTACCGGTCGATGATCGAGTACAGCGAGGAGGCCCTGCGCGAGGCCGAGGTGTCGTTCGGGCGGATAGAGGGATTCCTCGAGCGCGCGGGCGAGCAGACCGGGGCGATCGAACCGGCGGCGGAGGTGCCGGCGGTGTTCGCCGCGGCGATGGACGACGACCTGGGTGTGCCGCAGGCGATGGCGGTCGTGCACAACACCGTGCGCGACGGCAACACCGCGCTGGCGGCGGGCGACAAGGACGCCGTCGTGCGGCACGCGGCGGACATCCGGGCGATGCTGGGCGTGCTCGGCATGGACCCGCTGTCGGAGCAGTGGACGGCGGGCACCTCCGCCGGTCGCTCCGACGAACTGCGCGGGGTGGTCGACCACCTGGTCAAACTCGCGCTCCAGCAGCGCGAGGCGGCGCGGGCCCGCAAGGACTACGCCGCGGCGGACGCGGTTCGGGACAGCCTCACGGCGGCCGGGATAGTGGTGGAGGACACGCCCAACGGGCCCCGGTGGACGCTGCACCGGGACTGACGGGAATCGGGCCCACCCGGGCCCGACGAAGACGTGCCGTACGGCCGGATCGCCACGAGGTGGCGGGCCGGCCGTACGGTTGTACAAGCATGTGAGCTGTTATCGCAGCTGATGATGAAGCAATCGAAGGGATGTACCCGTCATGGCCGGCAACACGGAGCGCCGTAACAAGCGCAACGAGGGAAGCAAGAAGGGGCCCTCGGTCGGTACTGGTGGGCACAGCCGCCGGGCGCTCAAGGGCAAGGGGCCGACGCCGCCCGCGGAGATGCGCAAGGGGCACGCCAAGCAGCGCGCCGCGAACGCCGCCGCCAAGCGCAAGGCCGCGGCGCCGGCCGCTCGACGCGCCGCCGGCGGTCGTCCCGGACGCGGCGGCAAGAGCTCGAACGAGCTGGTCGCGGGCCGCAACTCGGTGCTCGAGGTGCTGCGCGCCGACGCGCCGGCCACGTCGTTGTTCATCGCGCAGTACATCGACAGCGACGACCGGGTGCGCGAGGCGATGAAGATCGCGAACGTGCGCGGCATCCCTCTGATGGAGATCCCGCGTCCCGAGCTGGACCGGATGACCGACGGCGCGATCCACCAGGGTCTGGTGCTCCAGATGCCGCCGTACGAGTACGCGCACCCGGACGACCTCGTGGTCGAGGCGCACGACCGCGGCGAGACGCCGATCATCGTCGCGCTCGACAGCGTCACCGACCCGCGCAACCTCGGCGCGGTGATCCGTTCCGCGGCGGCGTTCGGCGGCCACGGTGTGGTCGTGCCGGAGCGGCGCGCGGCCGGGATGACCGCGGGCGCCTGGAAGTCCTCGGCGGGCGCGGCCACGCGGGTCCCGGTGGCCCGGGCGGCCAACCTCACCCGTGCGCTGGAGGCGTACAAGAAGGCGGGCCTGACCGTGGTCGGCCTCGCCGCCGACGGCGACATCTCGCTGGAGGAACTGGCTGCGGCGACCGACCCGATCGTGGTGGTCGTCGGTTCCGAGGGCAAGGGCCTGGGCCGACTGGTCCAGGAGACCTGCGACATCACCGTGCGGATCCCGATGGCGGGCGGCAACGAGTCGCTGAACGCCGGCGTCGCGGCGAGCATCGTGCTCTACGAGGTGGCCAGGCGTCGCGCAGTGTAACGCCGCGCCGGGGGCCGTGGGGCCCGCATCGGGTAATACGCGAAGGGCCGCATCCTCTGGTGCCCTCGCGCGGTTATTGATGCGTGGACACCAGATCTGAAGGCAGCTACGGCGGTGCTGTCGGGCTGTTGCCCTCGCCCTCGGCAGTGCGCGATCCCGGCGATCCGGCGACGGTCGCCACCCCCACGAAGACCCTGCGGGTGGTGATCGGCGGCCCCGGGGTCGGCGGCAGACCCGTGCCCGGAGCGCGTGGCCCGGCGGACGACGCCACCACGCGGCTGCCGGTGATCCGGGACGAGGCACCGCGGCGGCGGGTGCCACCCGTGCGTCGCGATCTCGCGGCCGGCCGCGAGCGGGACGGCACCTCGGCCCCGGCGCCCACGCACGCGCGCCGGGCCACGCTCCAGGGCGGCACGGTGTTGTTGCCGCTGCGGCTGTTCCTGGGCGGGGCGTTCCTGGTCGAGGGGCTGCGCAAGCTCTACGCGCCGGGCTTCCTGGATCCGAGCTCGACCGATTCCTTCGGGCACCGGATCGGTGTGCTGCGCGAGGGCAGTTTGTCGCCGTCGGTGATGGACCTGGCCGCCGATCACGCGATCGGGGCGGGCCTGCTGTTCGCGTTCGGGCAGGTGGTGGTCGGCTTCGCGGTCATGCTGGGGTTGTGGACCCGGCTCGCGGGCCTGCTCGGGATGTTGCTCTCGCTGGGCGTACTGATCGCGGTGGGCACCGGCTCCTCGCCCTACCACGCGCCCTACGTGGTCTTCCTGGCCGCGTTCAGCCCGCTGGCCCTGGCGGGCGCGCCGATGTACTCGGCGGACGCGTGGTTGTCGCTGCGCACCTGGCGCGGCCCGATCATCACTCCCGTGCGGGCCCGGCGGCGCAAGCTCGGCTACGGTTCGATGCTGGCGTTCGCGGGGGTCGGCGCGACGCTGCTCGCGGGCTCGTTGCTGGGCGGCGGCCACCGGCACCTCGACGAGTCCGACACCGGCCGGGTCGGCGACCAGGGGCCCGCCGCGACCGTTCCCGTCGTCCCGGCGGCCGGGCCGCAGGGCGGCGCGGTGGCCGGCCAGCCGCGCCCGCCGGTGGCCGAACCCTCGGTGGCGACCGGACCGGGCCGCCCGAGCACCCAGCCGCAGGCCACGCCGCGCGCGGCGAACACCCCGACGCCGAGCGCCGTTCCCAGGACCGGGACGGGCGCGGCCAAGTCGTCCCCGACCGACACCGCCGAGAAGAAGTCGGCGCCGCCCTCCGCGCCGGCCGCAGGCTCGACCACCGGTTCCTCCGGCAGCGCACCCAAGACCGGTGCCACCGCGAGCAAGCCGTTGGGCGGCCTGCTCGGCTGACCGGCCGGACCCACCACGTGCCGGGGGCCCGCACACACCGTGTGCGGGCCCCCGGCACGTCGTGTGCGTCGACCTCAGCCGGCGATGTTCCGATCGGCCACCACGTGGTGGATGTGCACGTGGATCACCTGTTCGCCGTCGACCGGCTCGCGCTCCACCACCTTGTCCGCGCCCATGTATCGCGCGGCGATCCGACTTGGCCAGACCCGCAGATCGGCCGGATCGGCCGAGATCCGCGCCTCGCCCTCGACCACGACATACGCGTACGGCGGCCGATCGTCGTCCACGCACAGGCTCACCCGAGGATCGTTGGCAAGGTTGCGCCCCTTGACCGAGGACCCGAACGTGGTGAAGACAAGCTCGACCGTGTCCCCACGATCATCGAGATCGAACCAGATCGGGGCCACATGCGGCCGACCATCGGGGCGTACGGTGGCGAGCTTCCCGGTACGCGGTCCTGCCAACAGAAAGGCCCGCCACTGAGTCTCGGTCATGCGTTCCATACCCCGAGTCTCGCCGCTCGCCACCCCGAATCCCGGTAGCCCCGCCAACGCTCCCAGCGATCCCCCACAACCCCCGACACAGGTGAACCCTCGTGATCGACGCGCAAAGCGCGGAGGAGCCACAAGCTTCGACCCCGAAGCCCACCACCCCCACCCAACGCCCCACCACCGACGCCCGACTCCCGGCGCGTCAGCGCCCCCGACCCACCCCACCCCGGCGATCGACGCGCGAAGCGCGGAGAGCGGCGGAGCCGCAAGCTTGGGCTTCGTGCCCCGGAGCGAAGCGGAGGGACACGAAGCCCCGAGCGAGGCAC
>NZ_JBVHLU010000123.1:0-27665 GCF_055558835.1 Embleya sp. NPDC025285 | reverse complement strand
CGGCCTGGGCGCCCTGTGGGCCCGCCTGCCGATCGTCCGCGACCACCGCTGGCTGCTCTGATCGCCACACGACCCGGTCGGGCACCGTCCACGTGACGGGCCCGGCCGAATCTCGTGTGTCGGGCCACCCGGATCCGATCCCACCCCGACGGGCGGGATGGCCACCGCGCACGCGGCGCACATCTCGGCCAACCGGCAGACGCAGCCGGTCCGATCTGGAAAGACCACGAATCGGGTGGTACTCGCGCATCGGCCTCGGATGCGCGCGTGCCAGGTGCATCCTTCGCCTCGGCAGCGGCATGTCGCGTCGGGGCGGGCCGGGCCTTCGCCGCGGGCGTGGAAGGCGAGGTGTTCCAAAGCCGCGGCGCGGTCGGCGGGGTCGCCGTACCTGGGGACGACCGGGCATGGCGGATCGGTGCACTGGATCTTGGATTGCCTCAGGGCAGGGCGGCCGTGGTTGACGATGCGGACGGTCCACAGCCACCCGGTCGCTCCGACAGTGGCGACGGACATCGGTCTGACCCCTTTCACGGTGACCCGGCCGTGCGCCGGCCGTGGCCTTTGCCCGGACACGATGGCCTATTCGGGAGGCCGTTGGCGTGCTCGTCACTCGACAGACGGAGCATGCGTGCCTCGAACGAATGACGTGCTGGGCCGACCGGGCAAGGGGTGACGCCGCGAGAGCCCGTGCCCGCATCGGATGCCGACGCGCCCGAGCGGGCCCGTGTCGGGCCTTGGGTGCGAGCATCCTGGTTGGCGGTGGTCGCGAGTGTGGTGCCACCCGTGGTCGTGGTGGCGTGGCAGGTGGACCGGCGCGCTCTCCCCCACGGGTGCACGACTCGTGGCCTGCGGTGACGACGCCGCCGTTCCGAAGCCGGTGGGATTGGCCGGCACGGACACGTGCGCGTGGCCTGCGCTCGGATCCGAGGGATCGTGCCGTCGTCCAGCCGGTCGAAACGGGCAGGGCCGGTGGCCGCGCACACCAGGCGGACCCGCCATGCCAGGCGTCGGGAATCGCCGCTCGGGGACGGGTTGAGCGGATGTCGGGCACCGGGTCTTTCGGCCCTGGCCGAGGTCGGGTCGGGGTTCGAAGGTGGAGAGATGAGCGAACACCCCGTAACGAAACGTCCCCTCGACCGCCGGGAGACGTTGGAACTGATGGCGGGCGCACAGGTGGGACGCGTCGTGGTCAGCGAGGGCGCTCTCCCGGCCGTTCACTTGGTGGTCTTCGCCGTCGACCGGGAGTGCGTGGTCTTTCGTACGCCCGTCGACTCCCCGCTCGCGAGGGCCGCGCTCGACGCGGTGGTCGCGTTCCAGGCCGATCACATCGACCGGGCCGCACGGACCGGCTGGACGGGTACGGTCACCGGGCAGGCCTCGCGTGTCCTCGACCCTGCGGCCGTCGCGCGCGTGGAACGGCTGCTTCCCGAGGTCGACGGCGACGATGGGGAACAGGCGTGGTTCCAGATCACCTCCGAGTTCGTCACCGGTCGACTGGTGCAACGTGCGGCTGCCGTCCCCTCCCCCGGCGGGCCCAAAACGTCCTGAGCACGTCACGGACGCCTCGCACGCGGCCTGCCGACGTAGGCACCGACCCCGATGGCCGAGCCAAGGCCGGGCGTCCGGCGACAACCGGTATCGGGCCGGGTGACCGTCTGTGCCGGTGTGGCAAGGCGTCCCGGTACCCCAGCCACAGCCGTGTCCCTTCGGGCGCCCGGCGTACGCGTCGCAACGGGGCGACGAGCCGTGACGGCGGTCGTCGGCGAGTCGTTTCCGTGGGGCCTCGGTCGGACCGCGGGAAAATATCGGCCTCCCCCGCGATCCGAAACCCGGTCGGGCATCCTCCTTCGAGCACGAGGTCGGCGCAGTCGCCGCAGTCAGGGATCCTGTCCGTGTCGGGGCGCCGGGCGGGTCCGGGCGTCGACGACGGTGACGCCGTCGGGGCGGGCGACCAGGGGGTTCAAGTCGGCTACCACGAGCTGCGGCACATCGTCCGCGAGCCTGGACAACCGGTGCAGGACGTCCTCGATCCCGGCGGTGTCGACGGCCGGCCCACCCCGGCGGCCGTACAGCAGCGGCGCCCTTCGTGAGGCGGCCAGGAGCGAGTGCGCGTCCAGGTCGGTCAGCGGGGTCAACCGCGCACCGTGGTCGCCAAGGACGTCGGGGGGCGACCCCGCCCAGACCGAACACCACCAACGAACCCAGCACTTCGTCCTGCTCGTTCGCGGCCGGCCCGGCGGCGCCCGGCCCGGGGACGCGGTGCGCACCGCGCACGGCGGCCCGGCCTGGCTGGCAGTTCGGGCCGACCATCCGCATCCCGTGGCGGCGGACGGAGGCGCGCACCCGCGCGGCCTGCTCGGGAGTGCCTCCCGAGGTGATCACGACCAGGGCCCGCACACCTGCGCGCCCGCAGTCCTCGACCAGATCGGGAACCCGGTCGGCCGGTACGGCCACCACCAGTCGGGCACCTCCGGGAGCAGGTCCGGCGTCGGGAACGCCGGCACCCCGTCCACCTCGGTCTGCGTGGGGTGCAGCACGGCCAGGGGCCCGGTGTAGTGCCCCGCCTTCACGTTGCGCAGCAGGGCCCGGCCGACGGATTCCGCGCGATGTCCGGCACCCGCCACCGCGATCGATCGAGGGGTGAACAGCGGCGCGAGACTGGCCACATCCGCCAGGGCCCTCGCACCACGCCATCGCGGTCAGGTACCGCTCCGTCGAGGCGATGTCGCCGTCCAGCGGAATCACGCAGTTCACCACCCCGGCCACCGGGCGGTCGCGCACCGGCAGCCCCATGTCCTCGAGCACCCGCAGCATCGGGCGATTCCACGGCAACGTGTCCGCGACCAGCGTGCTCACCTTGTCCGCGCGGGCCATCGTGACGACGTGCTCGATCAGCAGAGTGCCGATTCCCCGCCCTTGCCAGGCGTCGGCCACCGCCAGGGCGAGCTCCGCCTCGCCCGAGTCGGCGTCGCCGTCGTATTCGACGACCCCGACGAACTCGCCCGTCGTGGGTCAGCGCGATCAGCGCACCGCACCCGGCCGGCCGGGCGTACTCACCCGCTCGGCGATCTCGCGCACAGACGTCTGCGAGGTGCCGAAGAACCGCAGGTACAGAGCCTCCGCCGACATCGCACGATGCATCGCCGGCACCGCGTCCCGGTCCTGGGGTCCCGGGGGCGCAGCAGGACCGTCTCGCCGTCGGCGGCCAGGACCCAGGTCTCGCGCGCTGTGCCGAGCTCGTTCATGGACCGGTTCCCTTCGACCGTGGCGCCCGCGCGCCGCTCACGGTCAGTCTCGTCTCGATCACCCGGGCACGGCCAAGGCCGGGTGGTCCCCCGGCGGGGGTCCATCGGCCCTGTGTCCGGGCCCCGACGACGAGCAGTGTTCGGGGCACGGGCCGTCAAGCGCCGGTCCCAGAGAGGGAGTTCACCGTGAACATGAATGAGGGAACGCCGCCGATCGTGGTAGGAGTGGAGCCCACCGACGCGGGCGGGCTCGCCGTGGTGTGGGCGGCCGACGAGGCCGCCCGCCGCCGGCTGCCGCTGCGCCTGGTCCACGCCCTGGACTGGCCCGCCGGCGCCGACCGCGGATCGGAGACGAACACGCACCGGCAGACCTGGGGTGAACGCTTCCGGGCCGTCGGGACGCGCGCGCTGGACGAGGCCGCCGCGCTCGTGGCCGCGCGCCATCCCTCGCTGGTCACGGACCGGGTCCTCCTGGACGGCGCGCCCATCTCGGTGCTGCCCGGACAGGCGCGGGACGCGGCGATGATCGTGGTCGGCTCGCGCCGGCTGTCGGCGACGACCGAGCTCCTGATCACCGGCAGCATCGCGACCTCGATCACCGCGCACGCCGGGTGCCCGGTGGTGGTGGTCCGCGAGCCCGAGCACATCACTGCCGACCCGCGCACGATCGTGGTTGGTGTGGACGGGTCGCAGCGCTCGGCACCTGCGGTGGCGTACGCGTTCGACGAGGCCGCGCGCCGCGGCGCCACGGTCGTGGCCGTGCACGTTCGGCAGCCGTCCACCGGTCTGATGGCCGGACTGCGCACCGGTGAGGAACTTCGGGAGGGCCGGATCCGGCTCGCCGAGACACTCGCCGGGTGGAGCGAGAAGTATCCGGATGTGCCGGTGCGGCGGGAAGTCGTCGTCGGACACCCGGTGCGGGTCCTGGCCGATGCCGCCGAGCACGCGCTGGGCCTGGTCGTCGGAACCCGGGGGCACGGCGGCTTCGCGGGCATGCTGTTGGGCTCGGTCAGCCAGGGCCTGATCCACCACGCCCGCTGCCCCTTGATGATCGTCCCGGTTTCGGGCGACGAGAACGCGTCCACCCGCGGCTGAGCACCCGACGAGACCGGCCGCTTCCCCGGTGGGTCGATGCCGACGGGGCCGCCGTGAGCAACGCTTCGACCGGGGGTGGCCGCGCCGCGTCGGTGCCCACCGTCGGTCGCGCGGATTGACCGCCGGCCGGGCATACGCGAAGTTGCGCTCCCCACGACCGGCGACCCGCGCGGCTCGGTCCCGCTCGTCGCCCGATGTGAGCGCCGCGCCCCGGCACGCACGGCGATCGTGGCCGCCGCAATCGTTTCGCCGCCGTGCGGGCATCCTTCGAGGAGGCGTTGGACTCGACCGGCACAGCCCCGGCACAGGTGTGGTGTCCTCCGACCCCTCGCTTGTCTTGCGTACGCCGGGAGGATGATGAGCGATCGGCGACGGCGACCGCCGTGACACGGGGCCGGAGCCGGTCCGAGGGTGTCCCTACCTGACGGAGTTCGTGATGCGGGACTCGAACGGGAACCACGAGTCCACGACGTATCGGCGGTGGGAGCGTGCGACGACCCCATGGCTGATGCTCCTGGCGGTCCTCTCGTTGACCACGTTCGTTCTGGGCGAGGCGTTGCAGGCGCGTGCGCGTCCGGTGCTGTGGATCGAGTACGGGGTGTGGGCGGTCTTCGTCACCGACTACCTTGTCAGGCTCAGGCTCAGCCGCGACCGTTGGCGGTTCGTGTGCTCCCACCCGCTGGACCTTGCCGCGGTCGCGCTGCCCGCGACACGGATCCTGCGCCTGGTCGCGGTGATCGGCCGTATCGGGGCGGTCGCACGGGGTGGGCGCACCGGTCGCCTGTTGGTGAGCACCGTCGCGCTGGTCCTGACGATCCTCGTCGCCGGTGCCGCGGCCGTCCTGGCACCGGAGCGCCGCGCGCCGAATGCGAACATCGGCGACTACCCGGATGCCCTGTGGTGGGCGATCAGCACGGTCACCACCGTCGGGTACGGCGATCTGCACCCGGTCACCGGCGAGGGGCGCCTGGTGGGGGCGGTGTTGATGGTGGTGGGCATCGGCATGATGGGTGTGGTAACCGCGACGATCGCCACCCGGCTGATCCTTCCCGAGCAACAGGCGGAGGAACGGCTGGAATACGCTTCTCTCGAGCAGCGCCTGCAGGTCATGGAAGAGCAGCTGCGACGGCTGAACGACCACCTGGCCGCAGCGGCACGAGCCGACTCCCCACACAGTGCTCTCGGCCGACGGCCGGACCGCCCCTGCGCGAAATGAACGCGATGGGCCTGCTCGCGGGCACTGGTCCGGGGCTCACCTGACCGCCGTGTCTCGGCTGCCGCACGCGTGGGCGCGCGGCGTGCGCCACCGGTCGCGTCGCCGGGCGGTCGCACCGAACACCGGTCCCGACGCCCTGTGCCGGTGGGTGGCACGGGCGACGACACGGGCCGCCGTCAGGGTCGGTCGACGAGGGTGCCCCGGGGCGGGCTGCGAGGCCCTGGGTCGATGGCACCGCGAAGGCGCACACCCCTCTTGTCGGTCGTCGAACCGGGTGGACTTGTTCGATCGCGTGGCGCCGACGGTGTCCGGCCTCGTGATGCATCGCTCCTCCCGGGTGTCGATGTCAGCGCGACCGGTAACCGCACCGCGGTCGAATCCCTTCTTCGGGTCGGGTCCTGGGACGTCGGCCGCGCGTCATCCGCCGACGGGAAGAACGCCCCGTCGAGCAGATGATTTGCGCCCCTTCCGCGGGCCTTCCCGAACGCGTCTTCGTGACGGGTCACGGAATCGAGTTGTGCCCGCCTCGGCCCGTCGTCTCGATGCCGCAGATGAACCGCGACGGCGGGCGGGCGGGACGTCGGCCTCGGTGGGCGGGCGCGGCCTTGTCCGGGTCTCGACGGTCGGGACGACTCTTCCCGGTTCGGCGACGCACCACGGGGCCCTCGCGCCGGGCCCGGGTCTCCACGCCGACTCCGGGCTCGCTCCTCGAGGGCGAGTGACGAGGCCCGCTCGAGGGGAGTTGCAGTGCGTCACCGCGGCCACGGGTCGGTTGCGCGTCGGCAATCCGTGTTCTCGAAGACCCCAAGCATCGGGCGATGGAACAAGAACGTGTCCGCGCGGGCCATCGTGACCGCGTGCTCGATCGGCGGGGTGCCCACCGCCTGCCGTGTCGGGCATCGGCCATCGCCAAGGCGAGTTCCTCAGCCCGCGTCGCCGTTGTGTTCGACGGCCTCACGCCCGTCGTGGATGTGCGCGATGAGCGCGCCGCACCCGGCACGGCCGGGTGTGCTGCGCTCTCGCGTACCGACGTCTGCGAGTGCCGCGAAATCGCAGGTGCAGGTTCTCCGCCGACATCGCACGATGCGTCGCCGGCGGCGCGTCCGGGTCCTCGTGCCCCGGAGGCCGCAGCAGCGGCCGTCTCACCGCAGGGCGTGCGACACCCGGACCCCGCGCGGTGTGCCATCTCGTTCCTGGACGTGTTCCCTGCCGCCGGCCGCGTCCGTTCCGCTCGCGACCGGTCCGGTGCCGATTCCGCGCGCCTGGCAGGGCCGACCGGTTCCCACCGCTCGGGTCGAACGACCCTGGCCGCGTCCCACCGGCACGAGCAGTGTTCGTGTCACAGGGCCGGCAGATGATCGGCCGCCGGAGACGGGGGCGGCAACCGTGACCGAGCATGGGCGAAGGGCGCCGATCGTGGTGGGCGTCGACCATACCGACGCGGGCCGGCTCGCCGTGGTGTGGGCGGCCGACGAGGCGGCCCGTCGGGGTCTGTGGCTGCGCCTGGTGCACGCGCTCGACTGGCCGGTCGGCGCCGACCGCGACCCCCGGACCGATCCGCATCGGCAGACCTGGGGCGCACGATTCCGCGACGCCGGCCTGCGCGCGCTCGACGAGGCCCGCGACCTCGTCGCGACCCGCCGTCCCGAACTGGCCACGGTGACGGTCTTGGCCGACGGGGCGCCCGTGGCCGTGCTGCGCGAGCACACGCGGGATGCGGCGATGATCGTTCTCGGGTCGCGGCGACTGTCCGCCGTGACGGAGTTGCCGACCATCGGCGGCGTCGCGGTGCCGATCACCGCGCACGCGAGGTGCCCGGTCGTCGTCGTCCGCGAACCCGAGCACACGAGCAGCGAGCCCCCGACCGTCGTGGTCGCGGTGGACGGGGCACAGCGCGCCGAGGCGGCTGTGGCGTACGCCTTCGACGAGGCCGCCCGTCGCGGAGCCACGGTCGTGGCCGTCCATGTCCGCCGACCGCCCGTCGGACTGTTGGCCGGGCTGCGCATGGAGGAAGAGATGCCGGAGGGCAGGCTCCGGCTCGCCGAGGCCCTTGCCGGTTGGGCCGAGAAGTACCCGGCCGTGCCGGTGCGCCGCGAGGTCACCGTCGGGCATCCGGTCAAGGCGTTGCGCAACGCCGCCGAGCACGCCCTGTGCCTGGTGGTCGGCGCCCGCGGCCGAGGCGGCTTCGCGGGCCTGTTGCCGGGCTCGGTCGGCCAGGGGCTCATCCACCACGCCCACTGCCCGCTCGTGATCGTCCCCACCGCGCGGAACGACGCGCCATCGGCCGCCCACGACTGAGCGCGTGCCGGCCCGGGCACCCGAGCCACGGGCCGGCGTCCGACCCGAGGATCAACCGTTCGAAAGGAAACCCGCCGTGAACCAGGCATCGACCTCCCCCACCGGATCGTCCTCCCCTGCGGCGCCGGCCCGTGGGCACGTCGTCGTCGGATACGACGGCTCGCCCGGCGCCGAACACGCCGTCGATCTGGCCGCCGACGAAGCCGCCCACCGCCACACCACCCTCGAGGTACTGCACGTACTGGAATGGGTCGAAGTCGCCGCCGCCGACGACCGCTTCGGTCAACAGCTGCGCGAGAACGCCCGCGCCATCGTCGACCGGGGCGCCGCCCGCGCCCGCGCCCGCCACCACGACCTCCCGGTGATCGCCGCAGTCGAACACGCGAACGCCATCGACGCGTTGGAGGCCGCGAGCGATCGCGCCGCACTGCTGGTGGTCGGCAGCCGAGGGTTGGGCGGTTTCACCGGCCTGTTGATGGGGTCGGTCAGCCTCCCCGTCGCGGCCGCGACCCGCTGCCCACTCCTGGTCGTCCACCCCGACCACGACACCGCCGCCGACCGCTCCCCGAAACCGATCGTGGTCGGCGTCTCCGGCGACGACTGCGCACCCGCCCTGGAGGCCGCGTTCGCCCTGGCCCACGCCCGGCGGTTGCCGCTGCGCGCCCTCCACGCGTGGCTGTACCCCGCCATGACGACCGCCGGGATCGGCTATGCCCCGGCCGTGTGGCTCATGGACGACTGGCGGGCCGCCGCGCGAACCACCCTGTCCGCCGTCCTCGAACCCCTGCGCGAGAAATATCCGGACGTCAGCGTCACCGAGGACGTCGTCCTCGACTCCCCCTCGCACGCCTTGGTCGCCGCGAGCGCCGGCGCCGAGATGGTCGTCCTCGCCGCGCACCGCAACACCGGGCGCTTCGGCCCCAACCTGGGCCGCGTCACCCACACCGCGCTCCACCACGCCAAGGCCCCGATCCTCCTCGTTCCGATCCACGCGTGACCCCGGGTGCATGGGGGACTTCCCTCCCCATGCGGTCGGTGTTGTGACGACCGGTCCGCCGCCCGACCTTGCCTGCCGCGGGTGGCGGACCGTTCGCGCGTCTCGCCGTCGATGTGAACGTTCGGGCATCGAGCCGGACGAACGGTCCGATCCCCGGCTTCGAGCCTCCCCGTTGTCGCGTCCGGAGCTCCGTATCGCGAACGCAGACGCAGGCGAAGCGACTTGTCCTGTGGCGGCCGACCCCCGGGGGCGATCTCGATGGCAACGGAGCCGTGAACGGAACGACGTGGTCGACGGTCCGTGCCGAAGCCGGAGTGCCCAGGCGTCCTCGGACCGCTTCGGCGACGTGACGGGCCCGGCGGGTGTCGAGTCGTGGGGAGGTGATCGTCATCGTCCTGTGGCCGTCGGATCGTCGATCAGCAGCGCGCGGGGGGTTCGTGGTCCCAATGACGCCGATCAGCAGGGCGTCGCCGCTATCGGTCCGGCGGACCTCGGCGCTCAACCGCGTCGGGTCCTCGCACCGTTCGGACCGCTCTCGCAAGTTCGGTCGGGGTGTATCTCCGCTCCGCGCGGATGACAGCTGTCCCGGCGTCGTAGGGGTGGCGCGCCGGTGCCGGCATGGCGTGGCTCGAAACGGCGTTTCTCGTCCGAGCCTGTGAGGTGTAGTGCCGTGCGCGGTGGCCGGGGGCCGAACGGCCCTGCAGACAGGGCCGGGTGGCCGTTCGGGTGGGGCCTGCCGGCTCTGATCACCAATCCCGTTCCGCCGAGAGGATCACTGGCGAAAGGGGTGGCGGGGTGGCCGTCCCGCATCGCGGGACTGGTCTGCGGTGCATCCGCCACGAGGAGGACCGGAAATGAGCCAGGAAACGATGCCGGCCGGCACAGCACCCGCGGATGTCCCGGTGCCTGGCGCGCGCAAGAGCAGCCCTCCCGGATCGCTTGGCCTGGCGCAGGCCACCGCGCTGGTGATCGGCGGAGTGATCGGAACCGGGATCTTCCTGCTGCCGGCCACGTTGGCCAAGTACGGCACCGTCTCGATTCTCGCGTTCGGCCTGGTGTCGGTCGGCGCGATCCTCATCGCGATGATCTTCGGCAGGCTCGGGGCCCGCATCCCGGCATCCGGTGGCCCCTACGCCTATGCCCGCGACGCCTGCTGATCCTCGACCGAGTTTTCGACGAGCGGGCGTAAGGCCTGCTCGCGGTCGACGAACTACGCGGTCTGTTCGAGGGTTTCGAAGCGGACACGCTGGTACGGCATCTGATCGGCGGGATCACCAAGCGCGAGGTCCTGGAGCACATCAAGCAACCCGACAGTCTCGCGTTCCACACCATGGATCTCGACGACTTCGTCGTCACGCCGGTGACGAACCACCTGTTCACGCGTGACACCTCGGCATGGGTGTACGACGGCGTCGCCATCAACGCGATGCAGATGCCGACCCGCCGCCGCGAGACGGTGCACTTCGAGGCGATCCACAACTACCACCCGATGTTCGCCAAGGGCGACCCCAACGTGTGGAACCCGGGGCAGTCCGCCTACCCCGCCACGATGGAGGGCGGCGACGTCCTGGTCATCGGCCGCTCCGGCATCTCACACCACTGCGCACCCGTCCGAAACATCCAGATCACGCCCTCGAACTGCTGCCGCAGCCACTCGGGATACGGACCATACAAGGCCGGAGCGTGATTCCACGACGGCCATACACCGCACCAACATGGACAGGTGTTCGTTCACGACGGTCGGTCGGGCCCCTCACGCGTCGCGATGGCACCCACGGCGCCCGTCGCTCCGTCCAGGCACAGGACATCGCCCGATGTAGCCGACAAAAAGCAGTCGGTCGGCAAGAGCGCGATGGCTGTCGAGGAAGAGGAAGCCGAATTTCGCCGGGACGGATTCCATCCGACTCGGAGTCAAGGTGATGGCCTCCCCCAACCCCCCGCGGCACGCCGATCTCGCAGACGAGACGCCTGGCGTCACGATCGACCAGTGAATCCGGGGCCTGGGTGACGGTGTGGAGCCCGTACGCCCCATACGCCGCGATGAGTTCGTTCCTTATCGACAACACGTGCAACCTTTCCTGGACGGCCACCGAGAGGCACCGACCTTGGACTCCAAGGCGAAACGCCGGCGAGCCGAGCCACGGAGATCTACCGACAACGCCAAGAGCTCCGAGGACGCCCCCGTCGACCGCAGCGCCGACCTGCGCCGGCCCACCGTGGGTGTTCTTCGCGGGTCTGAAGTGTCTGACTGTTAAACCGGTGACTGTGCAGGTGGTCAGCGCCCTTCGCCGACGATGAGGCCCGGGAGTGTCCAGGGCCACCTGCGCTGTACGGTCGGGCGAGTACCGCAGCCGTCGACACAGGAGCCGAGATGGGACCGGATCATGCTTCCGATTGGTTCTGGGAGGTCCTGGAAGCGACACGACCACGTCTGTCCGCCCTGGAGTTGTGGTTGGAGTCCCACTCGCGGGAGGTGCTTGAAGCGTTCGCGCTCGCATACGAGTCCGCGGCGGAATCGCTGGCCGACTTCTCGGAGGGTGTGAGCGTGGATGGGGACGTCTGGTCCGAAGACGGCACCGAGGATCTGTGCATGTGGGTGGTCCGGCAGGGCTACGGGCTGTGGAGTTCGGTGATTGTGGGAGAACTACGGCTGGAAGAAGTTGCTCGGATGTATCTGGGTCGTGCTCCGCTGCTTCCGGAAGGCGTGGCGCCGTGGGACGGGGATGTCTCGGACCCTGAGCACAGGGGCTACCAGTCTCCCGGGGCCATCGTCCACGGCGTCTACCGGACTCGATTCGCCGAGGAACTCCATGAACGGCTTGAGGGTATGTGAGGAGATTGCCCGGGCCGGGCGGATAACGCGGAGGGGGCTCCTGGCAGGTGCGGCGGTTGTCTAGCTACTTGCCCCTGAAAAGGGTTCGTCCAGGTGAAGGGCAGTGCCGTCGGACGACCGTGACGGATTCGCCTCGGCTTCGGTCTGTTTCACCTCCCAATGAGGTTGTCAAGCCGCAGCGATGACAGGGAGTTCGCGTTGATAGCACCGACTGTCACGGATCAGGGCCCACAGGACGTTGACGCGTCGTCGGGCCAGGGCGAGGACGGCCTGGGTGTGTCGCCTGCCTTCGGCGCGCTTGCGTTCGTAGTAGTCCGCGAGGCCTCGCAGTTGCGGATACCGATGAGCGCGGAGGTGTAGAAGACGCGTTGCAGGCCGCGATGGTAGCGCCGGGGTCGGTGGAGACTGCCGCTGACGTTGCCCGAGTCCCGGGGCACGGGGGTGACGCCGGCAAGGCCGGCCAACCGGTCGGAGCTGCCGTAGCGACTCATGTCGCCGGCGGTGGCGGCCAGGGTCTCCGCTCCCAGGAGCGGGCCGATACCGGGCATGCTGGAGATCACCTCGGCGAGTTCGTGTTCACGAAACCGGGCCTCGACGAGTTTGTCGATCTCGGCGATCTGCTCGTTGAGGACCATCACCTCCTTCGCCAGGGTGTGGATCACCTGCGCGATGATCTTCTCCCCGGTGACGGCGTTGTGCTGTCGATCGGCTGCTTCCAGGGCGGCCTCGGCCAGGGCTTCCGCGTTGCGGACCTTACGGTTGCGGAGCCGGGTGGTCAGCCGCTTTCGACCCGTGCGACGCAGAGCCGCCGGGGTCTGATAGCCGGTCAACAGGATCAAAGGGCGGCCCACGTTTCCCGGTTCGAGCGCGCGCTCCAACGTAGGGAGGATTGCCGAGAGTTGGCCGCGCAGGCGGTTGATCCAGCGGGTGCGGTCGGCGTTCAGGTCGGCCCGACGGTTGGTGAGGACCCGCAGTTCCAAGGCGTGCTCGTCGTCGGGTCGCAGCACCGCCAGGTCGCGGCGCATGCGGGCCTGGTCGACGATGACGGTCGCGTCCTTGGCGTCCGTCTTGCCGACGCCTCGATAGCCGGCCGACGCGCGGTTCACCGCCAGGCCGGGTATGTAGAGCAGGCGCCGATCGTGGTTGAGCAACACGTTGATCAGCAGGGCGGCCATGCCGTCGGCGACGTCGGCCGCCCACACGGCGTCCTCGTCGATGGCCAGGACGTCCGCGAGCAGGATCAACAGTTCGGGTTCGTCGTTCAGGACTCGTCGGGACAGCAGACGTCTGCCCTCGCTGTCCAGGACCACGCAGTGGTGATGGGACTTGCCGATGTCCACGCCCGCCCAGATCATGGGCACGGGTTCCTCCGGTTCGTCGGTGTGCGTTGTCCTCCCGAACGACCTCGCCGGCATGGTCCTACCGAGCGACACACCTCCCGGTGCTCGCAACTCCCAATCAGCGGCCGAGTCGTCGTGAGACACCGGACGGCCAGGTGAAGCGAGCCAACGAGGGCAACCGGCTGAAAGCCATACCCGGTGTCTCCGGGTCTCCAGACCTTACGACTGGCCTTGATCAACCCGCACAGCAACGTAGGACCGGCTGAGGATGGCCATCCGCTGGAGGTTGTAGGCGAAGATCCCGAGTCCGGCCGATGTGCCGGCGCCGGTCAGGCGCCGGAGACGGGTGCGGCGGAAGCCGAACGTGCGCTTGAGGTGCCTGATGCGGGCTTCGATGCCTACTCTCCAGTTCCGCCATTCGGCGGAAGGGCCGAGTTCGTTCGTGCTCGCGTCGTGCCTTTCCGGGGGTGCCGGTGCGTTGGAGGCCGATCGGCAGGACTCCGAGTTCGGTCATCGCGTGGTCGTTGGCGGCGGTGCCGAAACCGCGGTCGGCAACGACGGTGTCCGGCGGCCGGACGACCAGGGAGGCAACCGTTCGACCGAGGGCACGAGTTGCGGTGCGTCGGGCGGGTTCCTGCGGTCCACGCACTGGGGGGTGGAACACGTGACCACCGCCGCCGGACTGCCCGCCGTCCGTGAATCCCTCCACCTCGCCCTCGCCGACGACCCGCGCGCGTCGCGGGCCCTCGTCGACCTCGCCGAGGCGGCCGTGGAGCACTACGCGCTCAACTATGCGCGCCACCCACCGCACATCCTCTTCGGCGAACTCCACCGCGTGCGCGTCATGTTGGCACCCGTGCTCGAACATGCCGTCGGCGGTGGAGACGACGTCGCGACGGCGGGTCTGCGGTCGGTCGCGGCCCGGCTCACGGCGCTGTTGGGCAACCTCGCGTTCCACCTGGGCGACCACACCGGCGTCCAGGCCCACCTGGCCGCCGCCGCGCTGCTGGGCGACCGCCGCGGCGCAGACGACCTGCGGGCGTGGACGTTCGGTGCGGCGTCCATGGTCGCCCGCGCCGACCGTCGCCACGACGCCGCGCTCGTGCATGTCCAGCGCGGCCTCGCCCTCGCGGCCACACCGCTACGGCGCGCAACTGTCGTCCTGGGCACTCGCGCCGTCCCTGGCCGCGCTCGGTCGCGCCGAGGACGCCCGACGGGCCCTCGCCGACGCCGACGACGCCCTGGACGCGTGCCCGGCGCAGGCCCGGGGTCGGTTCGGGTTCGACCGTGCCGAGCATCTCCTGCACGCCGCCGAGACCCACATCGCCCTCGGACAGGGCGACCGGGCGGGCGAGCACGCCCGCGAATCCGTTGCGGCCGCCGCGTATGCGTCACCGGGCTGGGCGGCGGCCACCGCCGTCCCGGCCCTCGCCGAAGCCCCCGCCGCGCCCGGCGACGCCGCCGCTCACGCCCACGACCTCCTCGACCACGTCCCCACGCAACACCTGCGCGCCACCACCCGCGAACCCCGCGACCGCCTGGTCCTGGGACTGCCCCGGGACGTGCTCACCGACGACGAACTCCGCGAACGTTTGGTGGCGTTGCCCCGGGCCATGGACACCCACGGACAACCACCCACGCCGTGGGCCCACCACACCAAGGCGACGTCGAGCAGAAGATACCCGGCGAGCCGGTACAGCTCCCGTGTCCCAGTCTCGACGGCGCTCGCCGTGCAGTCGATCACTCGCCCTCGCACAGCGGGTCCACGTCGCCCCGCCGATGTGCGCACAGCCCGCGAACACCGGCCCGCACCACACCGACCGCCCGACCAACCACTCCCCGGGCGTGGGACAAGGTGGTCAACACGATCGCACGCACCCGCGGGCGCAGTGGACGGGCGAACGTCCGGGCGCTCCGCGAGGGTCGGCGCGGCATTGCGAGCGGCTTCGGCGAGGGCGAGCTGCGCACCCCGGTGGGGCCGGGGTGCGCCTGTGTCGGGTCAGCGGTTGTCGTGGAGTTCCTGGTGCATTTGGGGTTGGTCGTCCGTGTCGTGGGTGAGGGCGTACCTTTCGACGTCGTTGAATGCCTTGGAGGCGACGCCGATGATGTCGGTGTAGGGGTTGACGCCGACGGTCTTTTTCGCGGTCGCGCCGAACAGTCCGCCGGCCGTGTGGCTGACGAGGCCGTGGCCGGCGGCGAGGGGCGTGCCCGCGATGTCGAGGGGGCTCTTGGGGATGCCGGCCATGTCGGCGTATTTGTCGGTGAGCGCGACGCGGGTCAGCGCGATGTACGCGTCGCTGATCCCGGGGCCGAGGAGTCGCCGGTAGAAGTCGAGGGCCTGGGCCGTCATGAACAGCCCGTCGTCGGTCTTCTTCCACTCGTCGTCCCGCACGTGGTTCCACAGGCGTTCGAGTTCGTCCGGGTCCTTGGGCAGAAGCCACTTCTCCTGGGTGCCGAGATAGTGGTCGACGTAGTGCCAGGCACCGGCGAACCCGCGCTGGTCGTCCTTGGACACGTGCAGGCCCAGGCGCGCCATTCCCTGGAGAATCTGGGTGCTGAAGACACAGGAGGCGCCGGTGGTGTACTTCTGGGAGACCGGCTCGCCCCACTTCTCGTAGTCCCACTCCCCGCTCTTCTTGTGCAGTTGCCGCACCGAGGCGTGGACCAGGCGGACCTTGGTCACGGTGGCGGCGAGAGTGCCGTCGCGCAGGGCGTCCTTCCTGCCCATGTCGAGGAACAGGCGTGAGGACTGCGACAGTCGCCGGCCGGGACCTTCCACGCCGCCGAGTCGGCCGGTGGAGCGGAGAGTGAAGGCGCCGGTGGGTGAGAGGTAGGTGCCGATGAGGCCGACGGTGCCCTGGAGCATGGATGCTTCGCCGTGATGGTGGTCGAAGAAGCCTTCCGCCGCCTTGACGTCCGCCTCGCTCCAGCCGGGCGGTGGTGCCTGGGCCTCGCGTAGGAACCGGGCGAGGCGCTCGGGCAGTCGGGACAGATCCTGGTCGGGTCCCAGCGTGTTGATGGTGCGGAAGAGGTGGTTGACCCCGTCGACCTCCCGGTTGTCGATCAGATCGGACACCAACGCGTCCGCGGCCGGGTCGCCGACCCGGTTCGCGGTCTCCAACTCGGTCGCGATGTTCGCCGTCGTCAAAGTCACAGCACAACTCCATCCTCGTCGGGGGCGGCCTCGGGTTCGTCCCAGCAAGGGCGGCGGCGACGGTGCGCCGCGGGACGGCGCGGCGTCGAACGACACTGGTCATGCCGGAAAGGGGCGAGATCGCCGTCCGTCATCCTGTCCAAGCCGACTCGGACTTACATTGCCTCGATCGAGGGACGCGGTGGTACGCCGGGCGCACTCCGCGGCCCTCCCGACCGACCCGCCCGGCCGGGCGTACGCTCACCGGCGACGACGGGACTCCACCTGATGAAGGCCATGGCCCCCACTTCGGCGACCCACCACGCTTCTCGATCTCGGACTCGGCCGGAGTGCGGCCGAGCAGCGCGCGGGCGTCGTCGGCGTCGACGAGCGCGAACAGCTCGTCGCGGACCCCGCACAGCCGCTGCGGTGCCCACCCGCCGGCGCGCACGACGGCGGCGGCCTCGGCGTTCGCGCCCACGGCCGCGCACGCGGCACGCGAGCGCCCGAACTCCTCCTCGTAGGCGTCGAGTACGCTCACGCGTTCGGCGGTGAGCGGCAGCACGAAATCGCCGACGACTGCGCCCCGACCGACGCCGACGCCGAACCGGGCGACGTAGACGACGCGGCGCCGCTTTCCGGGTCCACCACCAGTTCGTCGTCGGCGTCCGTGTAGCGGCTGGTCGGCGGGCACGAATCGCATCCCGGCGGTCCGGTCGCGGACGGCGAGGCGGCCGTTGAACGGTCGGTCGGGGCGGGCGGGATGTCGAGGCGGTGACGCATGCCGAGCACCCGGTGTCCCTCGCGGCGCAGCGCGTCGGCCGGGTCGTCGTCGGTGTCGGCCACGACCGTGTACGCGTGGTCCGGCTGTCCTGGGAGACACGGGCGCGGGATGTCGAGCACGCGCACCACCGTTCCGGGCTCCCACGCGATGCGTCTCGCGGTGCCCCGGCCCTTCACGAACACCGCGCCGGTGACGACGGTGGTGCCGCCGAGGAACCTCACCCGCGCCTGCGACGGAAGCGGAGACCGACACGAATGCACCCGGCAGGATGGGCCCGTGCCGAAGAACCCCCCGGAATCGATGCAGCACCACCTGCGCCGGCGTCTGAACCGACATGCTCGCGCAGGCCGGCCCCACGTGGACGCCATCGCGGTCCGCTTTCGCGCAGGATTCGCCTACGTGGCAGCCGAGTTGCCCGGTGGGGAGAGTCTGCCGCTGTGCCGCCTGCGCTTCACCGGTGTGCTGCATACCTGGGGCTTCGCCCTCTATCTGGCCGGCAACGACAGCTACCGGGACAACATCCTGCCCAGCGGACTGCCGGTCGGCTCCCCGGAGGAAGCCCTCGACTGCGCAGGCGACCTCTATCTCAACACTCTCGCGTCGGCCATCCGGGTGCCGGCAGGACTTGTCGTCCTCGTCGGCCCGCCGGCCTCGGGCAAGACCAGCTTCGTTCGGGCGCTGATCGAGAGCGGGCAGATCGACGCGGAAGCCGTGGTGTCCAGCGACGGGATCCGCGCGGAGCTTTTCGGCACCTCACCCGCACAAGCGGAATCCGACGCGGCGGACGCACGGATCTTCGAGGAACGTGACCGCAGGATCGTTGCCAGGCTCGCCATCGGACGCAGCGCAGTCGCCGAGTCGACGAACGTCACCCCGCAGGCACGCGCACGACTCATCGCCATCGCCAGGCGCTTCAACGCCCCGGTGACCATGCTGCGATTCAACCCGGAGGTCACCGACCTCCTCCAGCAGTACACCGAGCGAGGCCGAACCGACCTCACCCCCGCAGACGTCCACGCCTACGCCGCGGCCATGGCCCGAGACGCCAGTGCCGACCAGCTCCGCTCCGAGGGCGCAACCACCGTTCACGATGTCCCCGGACGTCGCCAAGCGACCACGCCTGCCGAAGCCGCCGTGCACTTCTCCTTCGCCTGACACACCCGAGGTGTCCAGACCCGCCTTTCGGCACCTCTCCACGAGCTTCTGCGGAGCAGCCCTAGGCTAGGACCCATTCCTGCGGGGCGGGGCCCCGCAGGCCACCAGGTGGTCCAGCGCCCGCCCGGGCGTCCCGACTTCGGCGGCGGCCGGTGGGGCCGGCTCGTCGTCGATAACGAGGCCGGCCGGGTCCTCGACGGCGGCGGGCGGCGGGACCAGGCGAGCGAGCGAGCGCAGGCCGGCCAGGGCGCGCAGCGCGGCGGTGGCCGCGGTCGCCTCGCGGTGCGCGACGCGCAGTTGCTCGCCGGTCCGGCCCAGGCCACGCAGATCGGCGGCCAGGCCGCCGTCGCGCCAATCCGCGACACGTCCGCCCGGGACGCGAACCGCCGGTGGACCCGCGCCCGGGCCGGGTATCGACTCCAAACGCTGGTTGTCGACTCCGGTCCAGCCGCGCCGGTCCGGCTGCGGCAATGCCCCCGGATGCCACCGCAGGCCGCCCGGCGCCGTTCCCGCGCCTGCGGTCAACCATGGGACTTGGCGAACGCCTCGTTCACGCATCGCACGGCCCGCGCCAACTCGACCGCATCGACCGGCCACACGGGGTCCTCGGCGGCGTCCGGGTCCGTCACGGCCACGATCCGCCTGGCCACGTCCACCTCGGCCGCGACCCGATCGGCGAACCGCCCGACCACGGCGGTGACCTCGGGGCTCGCGCCGGTGGACGAAATCCCGTACCACTCCCCCGGATCCCAGACCACCAGGACCTCGCCCAGATGCACGCCGCACCCGGGCAGGCTGTCCTCCGTTCCGCCGCAGGCCGCCACCCAACCGAGCAGCGGCGCGCCGTCGTCACCGATGGGGCCGCCGCACGGGTGGCTGGACGCGGCGCCGAGCGGGCACCGCCGGCCACCGGGGGGCTTGTCCTTGTCCTGGTGGTGGTTGTTCGTCGTCATGCGTCCCACCTTCGCCGCCTCGACCGGCCGGCCGCCAGTGACCGCCTCGGGCCGCAGGCGGTTTCGGCCACGGCTACGCGGGTTCGACGACGGGGATCCGGTCCGACCTCAACAGCGGGACCTGGGTGGTGTCGAAGCCGTACCAGCCCCTTCCGTAGGCGAGCGAGAGCCGGGGATAGTCCTCGACCCAGGCGGCGAGTTCCTCCCGCTCCTCGTCGTCGACACCGTACGGCGCGGCGGTCAACGCCACCGACCGACCGCCCCTCGTCCAGGCGCTGACGTGGTCCATCCACCGCCACCGCTCACGCGCTAGTCGCCGGTACCTGCATATAGCTATGCTGGTGGGCATGGGTAAGCAGACGAACATCCGGCTGGACGAGGCCGTCAAGGCCGCCGCCGAGGAGCGGGCGAAGCGCCGTGGGCTGAGCCTGCAGGGATACGTGGCCGATCTGATCGAGCAGGACGTGAACGAGTCGCGCGCCGCGTTCATGGCCGGCGCCGCGACGTTCCTGGCGGCGTACGCCGACCGGTTCGAGGCGGAGTTCGGCGAGGATCGCTACCCGGGCCTTGCGGCGGAGTCGGCGCGGACCGCGCCGCGGGACGCCGCGTGAACCTGCGGATCGACCTCGCCTGGATCCTGGCCGTCGCCCAGCAGATCCCCGGGGACCCCCAGGTCGTCGACTACGGCGTGCCGATGGCGGCCGACGCACGCCACCGCGCGGAGGTCCTCGACCACGAGGTCTACCCCGAGCCCCACCACAAAGCCGCCGCGCTCCTGTGCGAACTCGCCCGGAACCCGAGCCTGGAGACGAGGAACCTGCTGTTCGCTGCCACCGTCACCGCGGCCTACCTCGCCGCGTGCGGTCTCCCGGTGAGCCCCGGCCTGGACACCGTCCTCCCCCTGGCCCACGCGGCACGCGAAGGCCTCCCGGTGCGGGAGGTCGCCACTCAACTCAAAACCTGGACGAGTTGACCCACCGGGTTCCGCCCTCGAATGCCGTCCACGGCGGGTCCTGTTCGCTCGCAACGCGCGGGTGGCGCATGCCGCTGCCTGGGCTGGTCACTCATCGACCGTCCCGCAGTGTGCCTCGGCGCGGTGCCTCGGCGCGCAGGCGGGCGAGCTCGGTACCCATGTCCCGGATCTCGAGCGGGTGGTGCAAGGACACCAACGGCACGCAGATCGCCGGCGTGAAGGACGGCTCGCCGACCCCGTGGCCCTGCGAGGAGCCCGAGCGCATGGACGAGCGCCGTACAGAAGTGGGAATCCCACCGTTCGCCGAATACATCGCTCAGTTCTCCATCGCCTGAGTCATCCCAGCATCCGGCGGATCACGCTCAGCCTGATCCGCCGGAAAGACCCTACTGTGAGGGGCGATACGGTCGGCCCGCCGAACCCCCGGCACACGAACGGGGCACCAACCATCGGCGCGGGTCACAGCGGGGCACCCCCGGCCGAGACGCGCGACACGGGCGCGCTGCGGCCCTGATTCCCACGCACTGGGAGAACGCGGGACGTCGGCCGAGCACGGCGCTCGCGCCCCGCTCGCGGCGAGCTCCGCCTCGATTGATCTCGCCGGAGATCGTCGGGATGGCGAAGGTGGGGGACCCGGTGCCGAACGCGGAATCGAACCGGTCGATGGCCTTGAGTACCGCGGTCACCGGCCTGTCCGGAATCTATCCGAGGATGACATCGAAGCGACTGTTTCCAGTGGAGCGCCGCGCCGAGGATGAACCGCACGGGCCCGGACGCGGAAGACGTTCGGCCCGGGTACGGCCGCCGCACCCTCGCGCGGCCGACCCTGCCTCCACGAAAGGTCTCTACATGCGCGCATCCGCCTCGCGTTCCACCGCCGACACCGGCCCCGTCCCGCGCCGCCGGCGCGGACTGGTCGCCAAGGCGATCGCGGCCACCGGAGCGGCACTCGTGCTCGGCTCCACGGCGTTCGCCGGCAGTGCCGGCGCGATCGTCAACGGGCGGGACTCGACCGAGAGTTACCCGTTCATGGCCTACGTCCCGATGACGGCCGGGGGCGTGGACGCCGGGTGCGGGGCCACCCTGATCGATCGGCAATGGGTCCTCACCGCGGCGCACTGTGTCGACCGTGATCTGCCCATCGAACTGGCCGGGACGGTACGGATCGGCAGCGAGAACCGCACACAGGGCGGCACCGTACGCGGCATCGACAGGATCGTAATGCACCCCGGCTACTCGCAGCCGGCCGACGACGGTGGTTACAACGTGAACGACCTCGCGTTGATCCGCCTGGACCGGCCGGTCAAGGAGAAGCCGATCAAACTCGCCAAGCAGGCCGGGCCGGTGGGCACGCCGACTCGGCTCCTGGGCTTCGGCACCATCGTCGACCCGGACAGGCTCGAGGACGCGGTCTTCCCCAACCGGCTCCAGGAGTTGGACACCCGTCTGGGCACCAGCGCCGAGTGCAACGGCCGCACCGACGCCACCCGCCTGTGCACGGTCAGCCGCAAGCTCAACGCCATGGCCTGCTTCGGCGACTCCGGCGGCCCGCAGATCCAAAAGAACCGCGCCGGCCGGTGGGAGCTGATCGGCACCACCTCGGGCGACGGCGACGGCAAACCCGGCTGCGCGACGGGCCCGGGCCTGTACACCAACGACACCGCGTACAAGAACTGGATCCACAAGACGATCCACGACCGGACGTAAGACCGAGGCGCCGCGACCCCGGCACGGGGCGGTCCACGCCGGGCGCGGGTGTGGTGCAGGTTCGAAACCGCCCCACCGTCCGGAGTCGCAGTCCCGTCCGAGTCGACGATCGAAGGCCGTTTCCGGGCCGGAGGTGGTTTGCCATCAGGTCCGTGTGGGCCTCGGTCGTCCGCCCCGCACACAGCAGCCGAAAACCCGGAAGCACCGGCTGCCCGCCGGGGTCGTCGCGGGAGCAGGCCGGGCACAGGTTCACCTCGTGTGACCGTGCCCGGCCGTTCACGTTCGTCGGACACAAGGCATCGCGGATCGGCGCCGGGGGGCGGCGCCCTCGAGTACGCGGAAAGGGAGGGAAGCGCGCACGATGACGACGGCCGACCCTCGCAAGCGTCCCGAACACCGACGCCCGGCCTGCCGGCCCGGCACCGGTGGGAGCTTCGTCCGTGCTGTGGAGTCTCAACGCCCGTGGCAAGAGCCGGTCTTCTGACCAGCGACTTCTTCGCTGTCTCCCGGCGATGACACGCCGATTCAGTCTCAGAGTCGTGGCATATCCTCAGCCGCTTCGCACATCCGGCGAGCTGCGCCCTCCGACCTGCGGTGTTCTTCGACTCGGCGAGATCGTCACCCCGCCGAGCCCGTCCGGGTGCACATCGACCTGCACACGCGGGACCGGAAAGGCGAGGCCGTCCAGCCCAGGCCGGGTTCGCTCCCGAACCGCAGCGGACGGCCCGCACCGGTAACGTCCCTACTCACACCGCCACTTCGAAACCGTGGCACGTCAGCCCACGCGGGTCCGGAAGACGAACACCCGGGTACCGGTGACCACCAGGGCATGGTGCGCGCCCAGCGGCAGTGGCTCTTCGTCGACGTCCAGGTCGCGGGCCATGACCTGCTTGCTGCGCACGTCGAGGGCGATCGCGGTACGAGCCCGGGTCCGTCCGTACAGGACGCCGCCGACGATGCTGTACGGGGTGAACGCGACCTCGTCGTCGTCCTGTTGCCACAGGGTCCGGCCCGATGCCGGTTCCCAGGCGGTGCTTCGTGCACCGTCCGTATCGGCACCTTCGCCGCCCAGGACCACCACGCTGCCCGTCGCGTCGGTGACCAGGACGGAGGACGACTTCGGGGAGGGGCCTGCGGCGGTCAGCGCACCGGTGACCGGGTCGTACAGGCCCACGAGTCGGCCGGAAGGGTGCTTCATCCATGCGATGACCAGCTTGCCGTTCACGGTACCGATGACATCGGGCGCGTAGGTGGAGCGAAGGTCTCGCGGGTCGGTGTTCGCAGGTGTCTCCACCCTGTCGGTGTCCCATCGCCGCGCGCCCGTCGAGGCGTCGAACGCGACGAGCCTGCGGTGTCGTTCCAGGGTGTCGTCCTTGACGTCCTCGAACTTGAAAATCGTGCCCTCGACCAGGATCGGGCTCTCGCCCGCGCCGACGACGACGGCCGTGCGCCCCCTGGTGGAAAAGGAGCAGTCGTCGCCCGGCTCGCAGGTGAAAACGCGGCCGGGGCCCGTGTCGTCGGCGCGCCGCACCTTGACGGAGGTGTTCCTCACGCCGGTGGGTTCGATGATCCAGCCGTCCTGGACCCGTGCCTCGCCCCCACCGGGAAGCTCCACCGCGCCGATCCGCTCGCCGCGTTCGTCCCAGGCCTGGACGGTTCGGAAGGAAGTCTCCTTGGTGAGGCCGTCGGAGGGGACGATCCGCTCTCCGCGCACGACGATCGCCGGCTTGCCCAGCCAGGTCTCACCCGTGACGACGCCGTCCAAGGTCAAGGTCTTGCGCACGTTCCCTGTGGTGATGTCGCGCAACTCGACGGCAACGCCCCCGCCGCTTCCGGGATCCGATGGGCCCGGTGTGTCGCCGGGAACACGCCTGGAGCGTGCGAAGACGACCACGGTTCCGGACCCCAGGGCGAACATCGGCGGACTCGGCCGAGCCGCGTCCTCGTCGGCGAGTTCCGTGGACCACAAGGGCTTCGCCTCGAGACCCGGCAGCGTCGGCCCCTGGTAGGCGGATTCGGTATGCGCCTCCGAACGATCGGGCCAGGCGGCTCCGGGCCCGCGCCCGGAAGAGGAGGTGCAGGCGGACGATATCGCGACCAGTGCGGTGCCGAGCACCGCCGCAGTGACCGTTCGAACGACGTAACCGCGCATCAGTCCCCCGGAATTCGATCTTTCTCGTCCGTGCCGAACGATGGATCGTGGCACCGAACGAGCCAAGCGACGACCGGTCCGTGAACCGCACCAACGCGCAGAATCGGTTCCACTTCCGGGGATACCGACCGGGTTCGGATGTAGGCGTGTTCGGGCCGTCGGGGGACTTGGTCGACAGCGTCGTCACCCCGAGCGTCTTCGGCGATCAGGCATGCGTTGGCCCCGACTGATTCGGCGGCGCGCTCGATGTCGCAGAGGCATGGCGTGCGTAGGTCTTTGGCGTGTGGCTGCGAGACGAGGACTCGTCAGTCACAGCGGGAGATTCCGCTCGCGCCGTTCATGGTAGGCGCGCAGAAGTACCGACTGTCGGTGGCGACGTTGCTGACCCAGTGGCCGACGCATCCGGCAGCGGCTGTGCGGCCGTGATGCCGGCAATACGTAAATGCGGTGAATCGAAGGGCCCGTTGACGTAGGAGACCCGGAAGTTCGGCTGGAGGGACGCGTAGTCGTTGCTGTCGAGGATCCGGGCCTCGGGAATGTCGTGACAAACCTCGGCAAGCATGGCATCGCGCTTGGCGGCGACGGCCGATTGTGGGACGGCCGCAAGATGGGCGATCCATCGTCCCCTCGGATACGACGACGCGGGGTCGGGTCGGGCGGGGCCGGGTCGGTCGAGAAGGCGCTTGCGGGTGGCGCGGACGTCGTGCCCGTGGCGGTCGGAGTCCCGAGCGCGTGCGAACGCGGTGATCGCGGCGGCGCGCCGGCAAGCTCCGCTGAGGCCGCCACGCTGGTCACTCCGAGACCAAGTGGGCGACGAACGCCTCGATCGCACAGGCCGGTTCGTCCGAGTCGGTGTGTGGGAAGCACGTACGCAGTGGGCCGCGTCAGGGCCGGCTCGGGCGCGGCCGGACGGGTCCGGGGCCGGGCCGTGTTGCTTCGCGCTGCTCGACGAGGAGGGTGTTGAGTGCGGTCCGCAGAATTGCCGTGTCGACGTCGAGCAGAATCGGCAGCTTCACGGGCGGCAGCGGGCCGGCGGCGCCGGCGCGTTCGACCAGCACGTAGCTTTGCGGTGCCCGCCCCGCGGCGATCCTGGTCCGGAACTCGGCCACGTCCTCCCACGCCACGACGCGCCGCCCGCGGACCGCGATGCCGTCGGCGTCGACCCGCAGCCGCACGCGCGGCACGACCAGCCAGACGATCCACACGACGACGGGCACCAGCAGCACCGCCATAACCGGGACGAGCACCTTCGGCGTGTCCGGATTCGGACTCGCGAACGACCCCGCCATCGCCGCGAGCAACGGCACCGTACAGCCGGCAATGGCCGCGAGCGCCTTCGTGGAGGTCCGCGCTTCGAACGCGCCGTAGCGCCGAACGCCGTCGACGACGCGACGCATTGCTTGCCATTCGTCCAGCGGGCTGCGCTCCATGCGGCCACGCTAGCGGCACCCTCAGATCTCCCCTCGTCGGTCCCCGCTCGCCCGCCCCCTTGGTCGCCGACGCCACCTGCTCCTTGAAGCGTTCGATCATCCGGTCCGCAACGCCGAGCCCGACGCACTCGATTCCCTCGCCGTCGACCTCGACAGGGTGCAGCGCCACGGCCGACAGCGGTTCGTTGCGCCCGACACCGTCTCCACCGTCGACCGCCTCCGCCTACGGTGCGCCCGTCTGCTCATCGACGGACACTGCATCGTCGACCCCCAGGCGCGCACCCCGACCATGACGCCGAACGGCACGACGCGGGTCCGCGCGCTGGAACAGGGGGAACTGGCACGTTCGTACGCGACGCGGGCAGCCTCTCGGCCGGGCCGGGGTCGATCTCGAACACCGACCGCCCTCCGGTCGTTCAAGGCGCGCAGGGGCTCGCGTTGCAACCCATGCGTCCTCGGCACGCCGCCGCGTCACCAGGCGCGGGCCACCCGCAGCAGGATCACGTCGTAGTACGAGTAGGTGTTGACGTCGTCCATGACGATGAGCTCTACGATGAACTCCGGCCGCCGCCACAGGGCCGTGCGGTCGCTCTGTTCATCGGGCTCCTCCTTGTCCGGCTCGCCCAGCTCGGCGGCCACGAGGGCGCGGAGTCGGACGTACTCCGCTTCGAAGGCTTCGCGGCGGGCGTCGGGGAACCGGACCCATTCGGAGGTGTAGTCGCCGTCGAGCTCGTCCTCCTCGTCCTCCTCGTCCTCGTCCACCTCTTGGCCGGACGGCGGCCAGAAGAGCGCACACGCAAGCCGCACCCCGACGATCTCCGGCCGGCCGGAGTCATCTGCGGCCTCCAACTCCAGCCGGTAGCCGATCCCGTCATCGGAACCGGTGATGACATGCGGGGCACAGGCCCCGCCGAACCAGTCGAGCACCTCGCCGGGCCGCATCCAGCCGTAGTCGACGAAGCGCTGCTCCACGGCGGCCCGCTCCCACGGAGATTCGGCCAGGCGGAGCATACGTTCGACCCACGTTTGGTTGATCTCCAGAGTCTTCAGCGCCATGCGCGGACGTTAGCGATACGCCCTGACCGCCACAAGGCCGGGCACCCCGCACGCGCCGGCTCTGCTCGTCATCGCCGTGCTGGTCCGCTTCACCACGGGCGGCCCGGGGCTGTTCGGGCAGACCCACAGCGGGCTGCACGGCCGCGAGTTCCACATCCATCACCGGCTGGGCCGGCGGAAGGGTACTCGTTGAGCAGCCCTCCGAGGACTTGGCGACGGCATATCCGGTCGAGCCGTGCCGGGAACGCGAGCACGTTCGGGTCGTCGTCGGGGGGCACGCAGGTGCAGTCCGTCGCCTTGGTGGCTGCGTCCGGTGGTGCAGTGCTCGACGTACGCGGCGCGGACCGTGCGCAGGTGGTGTTCGCCGGTGACGAGAAGCAGGTCGGTGCATTCGCGTCGGACGGAGGCGATCCAGCGTTCCGCGAATGCGTTCATGCGCGGCGCCTGCGGCGCGGTGGGCACGATCTCGATTCCGATCGACGCGAATACGGCGTCGAAGACGGCGGTGAACTTCCCGTCCCGGTCCCGGATCAGGTACGCGAACCCGTGGCCGGCGTCTTCGAGCTCGGCGGCGAGGTTGCGATCGCCCACAGGATCGAGGACGTCGTCGGGAACCGGTCCGCCTGGAGCCGGGCGGCCCGGGTACGGGTGTACCTGGTGGCGGGCCGGCCTGGGCCCTGGACGCGCGCCCGAGGTGCACGCGCCGGTGAACGGGCCGGTACTGCTCAACGTGCCCGTCCACATCCCCCTCCTCCCGTCCTCCGGTATCCGAGCGGGCGACACCGTCCATCTGTGGTGGGGGGGTCGATCGAGGTGCGCCACACCGTCCTCGCCCGAGAGGGCCAGGACCGGCGCGTCACCGTGAACGCGGGACTGGTCACCGTCCTCGCCGCCGGCGGCGGCGGCCTCCAGGTCTCCTACGGGATACGCGACAGCGCCGGGGCCGGCGCCGGCCACTCCCCCGAATCACCCGTACACGTCAGCCTCCTGGGACTGTGACGCAACCGGCCTCCGGCCGCGGCCCCGTCCCGACCGAGTGGCCTCCCGCCGTCCGCCGACCCGAATCGGCGTCGGCACGACCGGGCCCCGCGGCCGAAGAGGAGCCCCACCTCCCGGCCCGACACGTTCGCGGCGGCCGACACTTATCAGGGCCGGCGGCGGGCGCGCCGAGAGGCGGTGCGTCCGTCGTCGGCCCCGCAGGGTGGTGTCGTGGCCCTGCTTCAGGCGGTGATGACCTTGCGGTCGGGGGTGCCGGCGCCGATGGGGATCTTGCGGGGCTTGGCGCGCTCCGCGATGGG
>NZ_JBVHLU010000122.1:0-27765 GCF_055558835.1 Embleya sp. NPDC025285 | reverse complement strand
CAGGGACAGCCACACCGGACGTTGCTCCACGTCGGACATGCCGAGACCCCCGCGCCTGCAGGCGCGGGGGTCTCGGCATGTCCGACCCCATGTCCCACGGCGAGGCCGCCGGCCCGGACGGCTCGAACCCACGACCGAACCGAGCCCAGAGCGAGGCCCACAAGGCGCCGGCACGTACGGGGAACCCGCCTGGCGTGTACGCGCACACGCGAAGCCGCTCGTCGCGCGGGATCATCCTTCCTCCGCGAACATCGATCGCCGGAGCCATCGGCGACGCCCACGCGCGAACGCCACCCCAACGTCACCGCACTGTGGCCGCCAGAACGTCCCCGCCACGCCGAAGATCGCTTCCCGGGCCCGGCCGGCGAAGACCACCGGCATCCGTCCCGCCGAACTCGCAGGAATTCGCGGGGCCGGGGCACCAGATCTCCATCGGACCCCGAGAGGCCACGATGGCCAGGGAACCGCCCCACCGGCGCCACCGGCATGCTCGGCCGGACCCAACCCTCACAAACCCGTCCAGGCACGGCGAGACCCACTCCACCGTCCACCGACACAAATCCGCCGAAGCCCTTCACCGGGTGTCCGTGACGAACGAGAACCCGAGCACGGATCGGATCGCGCTTTGGACGAAGAGGGCGCCGATTCCCCGCCGGATCCGACGCCCTCGCACCGGCCCCGCCGCGGGGCACACACCACACGATCGCCGAGAACGAACGCGCGGATCCCGCGAAGGGCCTCCGCCCACCATGCCGACAACACGGACCGAAAGACGCGGGCTTCACCCACACGCCGACATATTCCCCTCGAACGAGCGATCGCCGATCCCCGCGATCGACGGATCGAACTCAGGACGTCCAACGCGCCCGTGACCGGAGCAGCGGCCCGGACGACGGACGCCCCGGTCTACGGTCGGGGCGTTCGGGGGCGGCGAGGTCGTCAACCAGGAGGAGCAGTACCACCTGTCGCCGGCGGAGCGGGACCTCCGGCCGGCTGGCGCGCGGACGGAAAGACCGACCTCGAGACGGAATGCGTGGAGGGCACAACCCGGTTCGCGGGGCCCGCCGGGGGCCTGGCCGCTCGAGATCACTCGAGGTCCGTCACCGTCAAGAACACACGGGCCCCCTCCGGGACCTCGGCTGGTCCCGCTACGCCCGCGCGGTACTGAGCCATCCGCCACAGCAGTGCAACCGCCTCCGGGAACGGCCGGACTCGACGCCACTCGCCCTCCGGCTCGGCGAAGCCGGCGGCCGGTCCCGCCGCGGGCGGGACGCGCAGTAACTCGACGACGTCCGGGGCGTCGTATCGCTCGACCGGGACGCGTCGCAGAGAGTCGGGCCGGGAACCGCGCTGGCCACCTGACCTATTCGGCCGGGGAGGTCTGCTCGTCGATCCACGCCAGGTACGGCGCGGAGCCGTCGACGATCTCGGTCGCGATGATCTCCGGGACGTCGTAGTCGCGGGCGGCGGCAATGTGTTCGCGCAGTTCGGCGAGCCGGGCCCGGGTGGTCGTGTGGAAGACGCGCCCTTCCGGATCGGTGTGGATCACGTCCTCCCCTCGGTAGACGCTGGTGATCGGCCCCTCGATCTGCGCGCACGCCGCGAGACGCGCCTCCCCCGCGCCGGCCGCCAGGATTTGGGCCTCCACCGCAGCGTCGGTGATGGTCGGCACGGTCGGGAAGTCGGCCACGGGAGTCTCCTTCGGCGTCCGCTGTCTCCCCGACCGTATTCCGCCGATAGGCCGGGCACCCCGGCGACCCGTCGGCGCGTCCCGGCGCGAACTCGTCACCACCGCACCCGACTCGCGCCAGACTCGCCGGTGGCCCACCCGGCAACGCGAGACGCGCCCCAAGGAGTGAACACATGGACCTGCGGCACTACGGGATCGACGACCTGGACCGGGTCCGCCCGATCCTGACCCGGATCCATACCGAGGTGTACGACGGTGCGCCGGCCGACGCCTTGCACACCGAGAACGATTTCCTCTCCCGGCTCGCCGGGCACACTCGAAATCCCGAATGGACCGCCGTCGACGCGTTCGACGGCGAACACCCGGTCGGGTTCGCCTACGCGGCCCCGCTCGGCCCGGGAACGCGATGGTGGTCGAGGATGCTCACCCCGCTCCCCGAGGGCTACACCGACGAGACCGGTACTCGCACCCTCGCCTTGTTACGAGCTGATGCCACTTCCCGCCCATCGCGGCAGCGGTCTTTGCGAGCAACTGCACGAGGCGCTCCTGGCCGGCCGCGCCGAGGAGCGGGCGACGCTGCTCGTGGACGCCGGTCACGGCCAGGCCCTGAAGTTGTACGAGTCGTGGCGCTACGAAAAGGTCGGCGACCGGCAGCCATTCCCCGACAGCCCGGTGTACGCGGTGATGGTCCGTCGGCTCGGGCCGTCGACCGAACGCCCGAAGCAACCCGCCACGTGACGGCAGGTCCCGGTCGCTGTGGCCACACGCCGGCGGCCTGGACCGTATCGCGCACGGCGCCCGGGAGACCGCACGAACCCCGCTTCCCGGTCCCGCACGCCGGCCGCGCCGAGCCGGCGACGCCGAACCGAGACTGGCCCAGCTGCACGCGGCCGCGCTCCACATCGCCACCGCCGAACGCACCGTCGCCCGGGCCTCCACCGCCCGCCGAGAAGGCGACAACCGAGGCCGGCACGACCGGCAGCGCGCCCGAGACCTGCGCGAGGAAGCGGGCCACCCGGGCCGCGCCGCCCGCGGACCGGCTCGCCGCCGAGGACGTGATCCGCGTCGACATCGAACGCGACCGCCGGGAGCAACGCGCCCGCGAACGCCGCCGGAGCAACAGCCGCAACAGACCCGGCGCCCGGGCCCCGGCCCGCCGGGCCCCGGGCACGGGCGTGGTTCTCGATGTGAGGGCACCCGGTGAAGGCTGATTCGCGGGCGGGCCGGAGCGAACATACTCTCCGGTTGGCTGGCGACCCTCTCGCCGCAAATCCATGGCCCGAACCACAGATTCGGGCCTATCTTCGTTCCCGTAGCCGGAAGCCCGCTGCGGCCCGTCGTCGCGTTGATCGCCCGGGCCTTTCCCGCCGCCCCGCTCAGCGACGGACCGACAACCACCCCACCCGGCCTCTGCGACCGCCGGAACGCCCCGGGAGAACGCACCGGCGGCGAGACCGCCATGTCCGAAAGGCGTGCCCCCGTACGGATCCCCTCGGTCCTGACTGCCGCCGGCGTCGCAGGCCCTCACCTCCTAGCCGACCCGAACCACGGACCTACCGCGGAGGCGAGCCCGAAAGGCAGTTGGTGGCGGGAGGCGCGGCGGTGTCCGCCGGCGCAACGGAGCGGGGTGATCAGGCCGGCGTGTTCGACCGCGCGCAGGAAGCCCTGGGCGGTACGAGGAGGTTCGGCGGCCCGCGGGTCCTCTGCGGGCATGGCACCTCTCCGGTGTCCGTGTCTGTTGTCCGTGGAACACGTGGGAGGGGCCCTGGTGCCGTTGGCACCAGGGCCCCGAAGGAACTGCTACACCATCCGCCGGTCCTGACACTGCGCCGGCCCTCGTTTCCGCCGACCCGACCGGGATGGCATCGGGGGCGCGGGGATCGCGGTTGCTCGACCGGAGACCACCTCACTAACGATGTCCTGCGGTACCCGGGCTTGAGACTTCCACCCGGGCGACCCCGATGGCGCTTCCACTCCTTCGTTGTTTCCTCTGGGACCATCTTGCGTACTGCCGTACTGCTTTCTTGCGTGCCGCGGGTGATGCGTGCCCGGCGGCCCGTGACGGCGCCACCACTCTTCGGCAGCCAGCCCCGATCGCCCGTCCTGCGTCTGGCTTTGGCTTGGAACCCCACTGCCGAACCTCCCGGTGCGCGCGTCCACAGCCGACGCCTTCACCGAGGTACCGCTCACCTACTCCACTGCTTCTGCGATTTGCACTTGCGGGTACTGCGACTGCGTGAACTGCGGTACTGATCACAGCGGCCCCGCTCATCGGGCCACCCGGTGCGGCCGTCCCTGTCCTCGCCGCGGGGGCACGGTCCCGCATCCGTCGCCGAATGGGAGCATTCGGCTCGGTACACCTCCGGGGACACGTCCCGGTCGACCCCTTGTCCACGCGGACCAGGAGGTCGTGTCCCGGCAGAACGGGATGGTGAGCGCGGCGCGCCGGGGCGCAGTGGTCCGGTGTTCGAAAGCGAGAGGGTCATTCCGAGTGGCTGCGCGTCGCGGCAACCGACGACACCGGGGCCCCGGAGCGGGCCCGGGCCCCGCGGACGGGCACCATGTGGGCTTTGATGCCGCCCCTGAGGAAGCGGACGCCGCCGGCGCCGAGGACCGCGACACCCTCGGCAAGGCCGCCCTCGCAGTCTTCGCCGACGAGGGCGCCTCGACCCGATCGAACGGCCGGCGGACGGGCGGCAGGCGTCCGGCGCAGAATCAACGGGTGGACAGGCCCGGAGTGCACGCCTGCCTCGAACTCGCCGACGGTGGCGGCGCCGAGATCGCCGTCGACCTGTTCGACCGGCCCGACCCCCGCAGCGTCATGCCGGCCGCTTGGACCGCGATCGTCGCCGACGGTCCGCCCCTGCCCGAAGGCGCCGAAGGCACGTTGTACTCGGACGAGCAGACCCGGCCTGCGGCCACCCGTTCGTCGTGATCGCCTCCGCGGGCAATGTCTCACAGCTCCGAGGCCGCGAACCCTGAGCACCCCTTGAGCGGCGTCGTGCGCGTGCCGGTACCCGGGCGTGCGGTCGGGCGTCTCCACCCCCTTGGTCGGAAAGGAGACGCCACCCACCACCCCCATCCCTCCGGGGGCCGGGAAACAGGGAGGAACCACACGCCGCATCCCTGCCCCCGCCGGCGACCACGCGCCCGCGCCCGACCGGGTGAATCACGACGCGCCACGCGGACGCGGCGCGGCCACCGGCGACGCGCGATCGAACGAGCGCCACGAAGTTCCGATCGAGTAGCGGTCCCATCGCGCTCGGCGGGCGCCGCTCCCGCCGGACGCAGCGACGGCGGCCCCGGTCTCCGCCCGGCCACCATCCGCGTCCCGCGCCTCGGCCGGGGCGTCGCCTCGCTCGCCGTCGAGCGCGTTCTTGCGCGTTCCCGACTGCCGCGGCGTGGTCGGGTGAGGAGCGTGTCCCGGTCGCCCGAACGGCCGTACCCATGCCCCGGCCCGGCGCGGGCGGCCGTTGTGTCGCCGAGAAGTTCCTGTTCACGTGTGTTTATCTGTGATCGTCCCTGTGTTGGGGTCGGCGGGAGCGTGACACGACAGCGCCCTCGAAAGGGTGATGTCCTGTGTGGGCCGCGCTCCCGCCGGCCACGTGCGCGCGCGAATGCGTTCCGGCCGGGAACGTGTGGACGGGCCTCTCGGTGGAAGGCATCGACGAAAGGCCCCGCCCCGGGCCCTGGTACCTGCCCCTTCCTCACGGTCCCCCGGCATCCGACACGCACCCGCTCGGAGGCCCGCCCCGCGATGACCCCCACCCCCACCAGCGCCGACGCCCCCAACGGCCTGCGCGCCATCACCGACCGCAACCTCGCCCGCCTCGCCACCCTCGAACCGGGAACCCGCGCGCATGCAGCGCTGCGCAACGCGATCGTCGAGGACAACCTCAACCTCGTCGCCCACGCCTGCAACCGCTACACCCACCGCGCCGATCTGCGCGAGGACCTGCGCCAGGTCGCCGCGATCGGATTGATCAAGGCCGTCGACGGCTACCGCCCTGACCACGGGGCGGGGTTCCTGTCCTACGCGATGCCCACCATCGCGGGCGAGTTGAAGCGCTACTTCCGCGACCACACCTGGGCCGTCCACGCCCGCCGCGGCGAACAGGAGCTCTACCTGCGCCTGGTCCGGACCCGTGACGACCTCTCCGCGCGCCTGGGCCGCGAACCCGACTTCGGGGAACTCGCCGCTGCCCTGGACATGGACGAAAAGGAGGCACGCGTGGGCCTGGAGGTCGGAGCCGCCCTGCGCACCGACTCCCTCGACGCGCCACCCGGCGGCAACGACCCCGGTGCGACCACCGGACACGATCTGCGCGGCACGCCCGACCCGGCACTCGAACTCGTCCTCGACCGCGAGGCGTTGCGCCCGCTGATCGCCGGTCTGACCGAACGGGACCGCCGCATCCTCAAACTCCGCTTCTGGGACGACCTCACCCAAGCCGAGATCGGAACCATCCTCGGCCTCTCCCAGATGCACGTCTCCCGACTCCTCACCCGCGCCTTCACCACCCTGCGCACCGGCATGCTCGCGACCACCTGAAACCGGGGCCTCGACCCAAACGGCCGACGTCGGGCGGCACAGCACCGATTGCGGGACTTCGCCGGTCCGGGCCGGAGCCGCAGCCGACGTGGGACGTCCGCGATGAAGAGGGCGCTCCGACCCCATCTTCCGAGGGTCGAAGCGCCACTACCCAAAGTAACCGACCCTCTCGCATTGCGGCCGCCCGCGAAGGCGTGTCGATCGAACCGCGGGGATCCGGAAGGAGGGCGCTGGTGGGGCGGTGCAAGGCCGCGTCGGCGCAGGCGCGGTCTTGGCAAGGTTTTCGTGGGTGGCGATCATCCGGGCGCGATGGTCGGCCGGGCCGCCGCTGGGAAGCCTCTAACTGTGTTCTATCGAACTGTCGCAATTGATATCGAACTTGGCCGACATGGTGGTGATCTCGGCTGGTCTCACGGGCCCCGTGGTCGGGATCCAGCTCGTACGAACTCCGCGCCGTCCGTGCCCGGGTGCGCCGGAGCGGGGTCAGGCCGGGACGAGGGCTTTGGAGCGGTCGGCGGCGATGTTCACGGCCAGTCCGGCCAGTACGGTGCCCATCAGGTACCGCTGGGCTCGAAGCCAGGCGGGTCGCCGGCCGAGGAAGCCCGCGATCGAGCCGGCCGCCAGCATGACCGCGCAGTTGACGGTGATTCCGACGGCGACTTGGACGAGGCCCAGCAGGAAACTCTGGGTGGCCACGTGTCCTCGGGCCGGGTCGATGAACTGGGGGAGCAGCGATACGTACAGGATGGCGATCTTGGGGTTGAGGAGGTTGGTGACCAGTCCCATCGTGAACAGTCGGCGCGGCGGGTCGGCGGCCAGTTCCTTGGGTGCGAATGCCGAGGCGCCGCCGGGTCGGACCGCTTGCCAGGCGAGGTAGAGCAGGTAGGCGGCGCCGCCTGCCTTGAGGATGGTGTAGACGGCCGGTACCGCGGCGAAGATCGTGGCCAGGCCGGCGGTGGCCACCGCGAGGTAGACGAGGAAGCCGGCCGCGACCCCGGCCAGCGAGATCAGTCCGGCGCGGCGGCCCTGGGTGATCGACCGTGAGGCCAGGTAGATCATGTTCGGGCCGGGAATGAGAGCCATGCCCAGCTCCATCGCGGCCACTGCGGCGACCGCGCCGGGGGAGACGATCATTCGTACCTGCTTTCGGAGGGTGCCGCCGACCCTATCGCCGCGGCACCGACGAAGATCATCCGCCCGTCCACGATCCACATCGCGACAGGAAAAGGCCAAGTACGCGCCGGGACAACTTGTTGGGTCGGGCCGGGGCGCCCTGCCGGGATTGCTCCCGGTGGGTTTCCCCGACCCGCCCGCCAAACTCGGCGTGCGGCTCTCACCGCACCGGCTCTCCACGAGGTCATGCCGTTGGAACGGGTCGTTCCCAAGAGTTGGGGATTCCGTCGTTGCCTCGGTAGCGATACCGGGTGATCGGTACTCTGCCGAGGTCGAACAGTTGGATCCCGTCCACTTCGATGGGCTTCCACCGCCCCTGAGGGTCGCGGAGCCATCTCCGGATGGCCTTCCAGGTCATGCGCGGTGCCGGTGCATCACCCAGCGGACGATGCGCCACCAGACGAAGGTGTGCAGGGTCTACATGGTGTGCTTGGCAACCGCATGCTTGAAGTAGTTGGCCCAGCCACGCAGGATCCGGTTGATCCGGACCAGCGCGATCTGGTAATCGAGATGTGACAACTTCTGGGTCGGGGCTCTGATCTTCCGTCTCAACCTCGCGACCGGTCGACGATGAACGTGTAGACGTGCCACTTGTCCGTTCCCCGCTTCCGCATCCAGACGATCCGGAAGCCGAGGAAGTCGAATCCGTCCGCAAGGTGCGCGATCCGGGTCTTGGCCGGTGACAGGACCAGGCCCATCGGGCCAGGACCTCACTCACCTGCTCGCGAAGTGCCTCGGCGTGCTCGCGGGAGCCGTGGACCATGACGACGAGGAGAGTCGGCTCCCAAGCCATGACCCGGCGGGAGTGGGCGTCGCGGATCGGCGCGAGCCACAGTGATCCCTCGCCGGTCGCGGCCCGGTCCGCGCGGCGCCTGCCGGACCTCGCATGTCACCCACACGCAGCGATGCCCTGGCGAAGGCTCGCCGGGGCATCGCTGGTGAGCCTCACGAACGGATCGTGTACGAGCGGGCCGGCCCGCTGACGCGTCGTGATTGACGCGCGTCATCCACAGGTGAACGGTCCCGGCCCGGTTACAGGTAGATCGCGCAGGAGCGGGGGATCCAGCCGGTGGTCGCCCCGTAGCGGATCTTCTGCCACACGTCGCTCGTCTTGCCGCAGACCGTCAGGTTCTGGCCCTGACCCTGGGCGACGTTGCACGCCTTGCTTCCCCCGGGGAAGAGACCGAGCGCGGTGCTCTTGGTCGTGGGCGTGGCGCGGATCTTCACGTTCGTCTTGGCCTTGACGTACATGCCGCTCGAACACGACGTAGCGGAGGCGGACGTAGTCGCCGCCTGCGCCGGCGCCGCGATCCCGAAGGCCATGAGGGCCGTCAGACCCGCTCCCACCAGAATCTTCTTCACCATGTGCGCCACCCCTCGTCTCGGAAACCGACGCCCGAATTCAACACCACAGGGGTCGGCTTCGGTTGAGATTTCTTGATCATCCGCGCGAATGGTAAGGACTCCTGCGCGAATCGGATACCGCACACACGAGTGCGGGTCGACGCTCAGCACGACCGCGCCGGCCCGGTTCCCAACGGTGCGACGAGTCGATGCGGCGTCGGGCGATCCGGTGTGTGATGCGGAATCGGTGGTCGTACGCCTTGTCGCCGTGGAGCTTGGCAGGCCTGCGGCGACGTGGTCCGCGGCGGGATCGGATCGGCGGAATGCCCTCGCCCAGAGGGATCATCGCCGGACTGTCATGCGTGTTCGCGCCGGAGATCCCGGTCGACAGGGGCAGACCGGAGCGTTCGGTCGACAGATCAAATGGAGACATCACCAAGAGGCGGTGGAAGAGATTTCTCTGGGCGGCGGTGTGCCGGTCGCCGGCCTCTCTTCGGCGGTCGTAGTGGGCCCAGGCGGACGCATCGACCGCTCACCCGCGCACGCTCCGTCCGGCCGGCCGGTGCACAAGGGCCCGACCGCCACCACCTTCCACGAGGCGCTTGCCCTGATAGCCTCGGGCAAAGGTGTCTTCCCCGTCGGCGCACACGCAGCGCACTTCTACCCACGTCCCGACATCGCCTACATCCCCTTCCACGACGCCCCCTCCAGTGGGGCCCGGTCTGGCCGGCAAGCAACAACACCGCGCGCGTCCGCGCCGCCAAGGACACCCGTGGCTGGAACGCCACGCGTGCGGACACCTTCGGACCGGAGGCCTCCTTGTAATGCTTTTGTGATGGCCGTCCCCGGCCGCGCGAAGCCCTCGGACGCCTCACCCGCCGCAACCCGTTCCTTCGAACCGCCGGCCTTCCCCACCCACACGACCTCCAACGTCCTGCCCACCGGATACGTGTGACCATCCGTCCCAGCGCCCGTGACGATCAGCCGCAAGGTCCGGTCGCGCGGTAGATGATCGACGGCGCCACCGATAACAGCAAAGGCTCCCCATCCGGCAACGCCGGGACCCGCCCCGCCGTAGTGCGTCCAGGTTGACCCACCCCCATCCCGGCACGTCTTCGCGGGGCGTCCTCACCCCGGCCATCGACACCACCACGAACATGCGCACCCTGAACGATCCTCGGCCGCCACCAACAGGCCACCGCCCATCCGGCCGTGCCGTGGCCGTCGCCTCGGCGCGCATGGCCCGTCACGGGTTGCGGATCGGTCGATCTCCCGTGTGGTCGGCGGCGGGCAGGGCCCGACCGGACGCCGGCCACCTCGGCGGGTGGGGCTTCGCGGTCAGCCGCCCTCACCCGCCTGCCGGTCGTACGCGCTCACGATCGCGTCCAGCAGACCCGGGAAGCGCTCGTCCAGATCCGCCCGCCGCAATGTGGTCAGCCTGCGGTTGCCCTCCTCGCGCTGATGGATCACGCCCGCCTCGCGCAACACGCGGAAGTGGTGGCTGAGCGTCGAGGGAGCCACCTCGACCGGGAACGTCCCGCAGGCGCGCTCGGGGTTGCCGACGAGGGTTCGGGTGATGGTCATCCGGGTCGGGTCGGACAGCGCGTGCAGGACGTCGAGCACGTCCAGGTCGGCGGTGGCCACGTGGACCAGTGCCGGGCGCCGTTGATGCGAGCGGGGCATCTGCGGTGTCCTAATCCTTGAGTAAGCGGCTCCGGGATCGTCCCCGTTGGGGACTTTCGGACTGTCAATGTGGTGGGTTCTCGCGTTGGTCACGTGGGCACCGGGCCGACTCCTGTGTTGTCCCGGCCCCTGAGGCCTTGAGAGAGACCGGCGGCGCCCGGTGCCTTCGGGCCGACGCGAAACCCATCAGCTTGTACCGGACGTTGATCGTCGTGGTGTGAGCCCGCCGCACGGTGACCTCCCTGAACTCCGCGAGCCCTTCGAGCTCTGGGATAGACCGAGGCCCGCGCGGCGCGCTGGTGCCGCGAACGGCTACTGAGAATTTCGGCTTGGGGTGACTATTGCGGGGCGAGTGTCAGTCCGGTCTCGGCGATGAAGCCGTCGAGGAGGATGGGTCGGTATTGCATCCTCTTCAGTCGGGTGCGGGCCAGGGCGGCGAGTTCGACGGTGGTGCACGCGGCCAGGTTTCCAAGGCTGTGCTTCAGGTGTGCCCACACGCCCTCGGCCGGGTTCAGGTCCGGTGCATAGGTGGGAAAACGGAACACTGTCAGCCAGGCCCGCGCCTCGATCAACTCCCGCATCGCGGCGTCGACGTGATGGGTGTAGTTGTCCCATACCAACACGATGGGCCCGCCGAGCTGTCGGTGGGCGGAGTCCAACAGCTCGGCGAAGTCCTTCTCACGGAAGCCCTTGGGATCACCCTTGCGGCCGCGGTGCACCCGGATCCGAAAGATCAACCGGGTGCGCCGGCCGGGCGCGCAACAGACCAGGCCGGCGAGCGAGATGCGTCCCGAGCCCTTCCCGCCGACGGGGACGACGGGCGGGTGGCCCCGCCGGGACCAGGTACGCGCCTTCGGCGGACGCAGCGTCTGACCGGCCTCGTCCGCGAAGCACAGCCAGGCGCCCTGGTCCCTCACCGTCTTTCCACGCGGGGCCACGTCTCCTTCACCCAGGTGGCCACCGCCGCCTCGTCGCGCTCGACGGCGCGGTGCACCGGGGCCTGCGGCGTCCACCCCATCGCGCGTAGGATCCGCCAGGTCTGCGGAACACTGAAGCGCACATGGAAGCGACGGGCGATCACCGTGGCCACCCGGGCAACGGTCCAAAACTGGTCCTCGACCCAGCCGTGTGCGGCCGGACCCCGTTCCAACTCCGCGTCCAGCCAGGCCCGCCACTCCGGCCTCATGCGTGACGGTCTGCCGGAAGGCCCCTTGGAACGCAGCGCCCCGACACCTCCGTCCCGCCACTCGGCGTGCCAGGTACGCGGACTTGCGTGACACTCGCAGTGCCTTGGCGACCAGCGGCGGCGCCACGCCCTGCGTGAACATCTCGGCGGCCTGTAACCGCACCTGCTCCCGCTGGGCCCGCTGTTTCGCGGTCAGGCCGCCCCCGTCGGGATACCGCATGACACCGGCATACACCCACAGCCCGCCCCACCGTCACCCCCAACCGAAATTCTCAGTACCCGCAGGTCGGCATCCAGGAGTATCTGACATCCTCCGACTTCGCGGTCGATGTGACGGAAAACTGGCAGTCGGAGTACTTGCAATTCTTCCTCTACATCACCGCCACGGTCTGGTTGCTGCAACGCGGGTCCCCCGAGTCGAAGAACATGGGCACGGCAGGCACCGAGAGCGACCGGGACCAGCGGGTCGGGCGACACACCGGGCCCGACGCACCGTCTTGGGCGAGAGCAGGCGGCTGGCGGCAGGGCCTCTTCTCCCGCTCACTCGGCCTGGTCATGGGGGGCATCTTCGTGCTGTCCTGGCTCGCCCAGTCCATCACCGGCGTCGCCGCACGCAACGAGCAACGGCTGCGCGACCTGCAAGCCCCGATCGGCTGGGGCCGATACTTGGTCTCGGCCGACTTCTGGAACCGCACCCTGCAGAACTGGCAATCCGAATTTCTCGCCATCGCGTCCATGGCGGTCCTGTCGATCTATCTGCGCCAGCGCGGCTCCCCCGAATCCAAACCCGTCGGCGCGCCCCACAGCGCCACCGGCGTCGAAGGCGGCTGAGACCCGGCGCTGCGCCCACAGAACGCGACGTAGCCTGCTGCGACCTCGCGAAGCCGTCGGAAGATCGCAGGCGCCTGCCGGCGCCACGCACGATATCGAGGTGCTGAGCGGCGCAACGGTCAATCCCGTCGACCGGGCACCGCGGGACCGGACCGGATCACGATGCGATCGAACGCCGGCCCTTGCGACGCGCGGGTCAAGGAAGCCGGGATGCCTTGCTGGTCTCGTTCCGGCCATGTACGTTCACCGATTGGCCCACAAGCAGGTCACCGACATTGTCGATCTCTGCACCTCGCACGGCATCGATCGCCTCGCCAAGTTCGACGGTGTCCTGGTTGTCGCTTCCCTTGAGCCGGTCGACGGTCTCCTGCGGAACCTTCCGCGCAGCCGTGACCAAGTCCGCAATGGCCTGTTCCGCACCCATGGGCCAATACCTTTCTTGTGGGGAGGGTTGGGGTCGTTCGCAGGGTCGAGACCCCCGGGGGTGTCGGGGAGGGCCGCCACGCCCGAGTCGAGCACGGCGACTCGCCCAAGACGGATCACGGCGTCGTGACCTTCGCGAAATGCTTCGCGGATATCCGTTCCGACGCGGGCCCCTTCTCGCTGGTCGATCACGACGGCATCGCTCTGTGCGACCGATCACGTCGCCCACAGAATCGCCATGACGATCAGCATGGCGGCAACGACGGCGGCAATGAGCAGGGTCAGGCCGATTCCCCCAATCGCCCATCGTCGAGACGGATTGGGCGCGTCGTGAGTCCTGGGGTTCGCCGTTCCGGACCGTCCTGGGTGGTCCGCGCCCTCAGCGGGAGTCGAGGGACCCAACCCGTCAGCCCGCGGCGCATCCGACGCCGACCCGGTGCTGCCCGGAGGTGAGGAGTGTCCCGAAGCCGACGTGCGCTCGGGATCCGAATCCGCGTTGGGAAACGGGCCGCTCATGACGCTCCTCCGGACCATTCCAGAGTTCGGTCGGCCCAGGCGGGTTCCGTTCGATGTCGAATCGCTCTCATGTCCGCGCCTCTCCACGTCGACTGCGCGATGCCACTCCCCGACCATTCGGCCGATACGGGGGACTCGGGGACCACGAAGCACACGACGACAGCTGCCGTAGCCCCGGTGCCCCGCCGACGAACAGGCAAACGCCTCCACCGCGTACCCGATCCGCGCAAGGATCCGCGCGAGGAGACGGACAGCCCCCTCGCCGACCTCGTGCACCGCCGACAGCCGCACCGATCGAACGAACGAACGAACGAACGCACTGTGACGCACCGGCCTCGCGTGTTGCGAATCCCGGTCGCCGGATCGCACCACCGTCCGACTCGTCGAGTTCGTCGTGATGGAAGTGGCTGGAGAAGCCGAGACCCCGCTGGACGCCGACGGCGGAAGTCTCAACCGTGCGGAATGGGAAGGAACGTTCGAGAAGCTTGTTTGCGCGACAGCCGTGGTGGCCGGCGCAGCCGGTGGCGTGGATAAGTCCGATGCCGGACCGGTCACGGTGTCAACACAATCTTGCCACGGGTGTGGCCCGTCCGGCTGGCGTCCCAAGCTGCGCCGACCTCCTCCAAGGGGTACGTGGCGGCGACTTCGACGGTCAGCCTTCCCTGATCGGCCAACTCGACCAGTTCCAGGAGCTTCGCGCCGTCCGGGCGCACCCAGATCCAGTGGCCTCCGTGCTCTTCTACGCTGTTGTCGGCCGTGGACGCGTGCCGCCCGCCCGGGGCCAGCACCGCCAAGGTCGTGTCCAACTGTCCGCCTACGAAGTCGGCGACGGCGGTGACCCCGTCCGGCGCCAGTTCGCGGACCCTCCCTGCCAGGCCCTCTCCATACGTGACGGGCTCGGCGCCGAGCCCGCGTACGAAGTCGTGGTTGCGCTCGGACGCGGTTCCGATGACTCGCGCCCCGCGTTCACGCGCGATCTGCACCGCGAGGCTCCCCACCCCGCCCGCCGCGGCGTGGATCAGCAGTGTCTTTCCGCTGCCGACATCGAGCCGCTCCAGGGTGCGCAGTGCAGTCAGGCCGGCCAGCGGCAAGCCTGCCGCACCCGCCCAGTGCAGTGCCGTCGATTTGCGTGCCACGTCACAGGCCGCGACGGCCACGAGTTCGGCGTACGTGCCGCCATGCACCATGTCCTTACGGGCGTACGACATGACCTCGTCACCGATCTCGAACTCCGGCGTGTCGGGTCCGCACGCGACGACGACCCCGGCGACGTCCCAGCCTGGAATCACCGGAAACACGGCGTCCATCATGCCGTCGAGCCCGCCGGTCATGAGCTTCCAGTCCACCGGGTTGACGCCGGCCGCTCGTACCGCGATCAGGACCTGTCCCGGCCCGCACTTCGGATCGGATACTTCCCGGACCGACAAGCCGGAGTTGCCGGTGCCATAGGCGTTGTACGTCACCGCGCGCATGCGAAAGGCCTCTCGAAAAGTCGTGGGGCGCCGCGGTCGACGCCCTCGAAAGCCGGGCTGGTCACCGGACGATCACCGAACGCTTGTGGCACATGCGCGCGTAGCGCGACGGCGAGCGCCACATGCTCGAATTTCCGCCGGTTACCCGCACCTTGGTCCGCGCAAGCGCGCCTCTCGCGATCGCGCGGCGCATTCGCTCTGCCGGCGGTGTCACCGGACCTGACACACCCCGAAGGCCGGCTGCCGTACTCCGTGCGAGACGGGTCGACGGGCAGAGGGAGGTTTTCGATGTTCAGCAGGTGTCGGCAACGGTTCACTCAAGATCCCCGGGCCCAAGGGCTCCGCCGCCAAGCGGATAAAAATGGTCAGGCGGACGGTACCGGAGTCGGGGTTGTGGCGAGCAGCGGCCGGGAACCTGTCGGTGCCTACTCCCGAGTGACGCGAGCAGGGATCAGCCGCTGCCGCCGAACCGAGGACAAGTCGACCACGCCGCCGGTGTTCTCGGGAAGAGATCTCCGAGACCAACCGGTTTCGAACTATCCCCCGCCGGTTCGAACATCCTGCGTACTCGGGCCGGCGGGTCCTGCCTTGGCCAGGGACGGGGGCTCGGGAAGACCGGCCGAGATGACAGCCTCACGATTGGGTGTCGAGCCGGGTCCGACCCACTCGCACAACAGTACGGTGGCGTCGTCGTCCAGACGGCCGTCGTGGTACCTCAACACCGCCCGTACCAGACGACGCAGTGTTTCCGGGACGGGCAGGCCGTCGGCATGGTGACGGATGAGGAAGTCAAGGAAACGTTGCAGACCGAATTCGGGGCCGCCGGGGCGGCGGGCCTCGGTGATCCCGTCGGTGTAGAGAACCAGGCGGTCGCCGCGCTGCAACTGTTCGCGGCACAGGACCGTTTCCAGGCCCAGGTCGGTGCCCATGGGATGGGCGGGTGGGCAGTCCAACAGGGTGATCCAGCGTCCGTCGCGGATGAGCACCGGTGGGTGGTGGCCGCGGTTGATCCAGGTCAGAACGCCGGTATCGGTGTCGAGGTCGGCGAGGACGCCGGTGGCATAGCGGGTGGTGCCGAATTGTTCCACGATCGCTCTCTCGACGGCGTCGCCGAGTTCGATCAGGCTGCCGCCGCGTCGACGGGTCGCGCGGCAGGCACCCATGGCGAGGTTGGCGGTTACGCCGGCTGCGGTGTCGTGACCCATGGCGTCAAATAGGGACAGGTGCACCACCGACCCGGCGAGGGCGTAGTCGAAGGCGTCCCCGCTGATGGCGTATGCCGGTTCCATCGTGCCGGAAACGACCACACGACCGTCGGCATAGGTGCGCGGCGGCATCAGGTGCCATTGCATCTCCGCTGCGATTTCCATTGGGCGGGTCCGGGTCAGACGCGCGTGCGAATCACTGGTGCCCCGCTTGCTGGCCACCAGCAGTGCGACCAGCGCCGCCAGATCGTGCATGTCCTGCCGAACTCGGGGATGGTCGTCGGAGGTCGCGGTGCTCACACACAGGGCGCCCAGGCGCTCGACACCGTCGAGCACCGGCACCCACCACGGGCCCCGCAGCGGGTCGTTGGGAACCGCGGACAACACCCGGCCGTACTGATAGGTGCGCCCGGCCACGGTGCCGTCGATCCGCAGGCGCGTTTCCACGTCCCCACAAGCTCCATTCGGATTCGGATCGTCGGCGACCAGCAACCTCAGACTCTCCCGCTGCACGTCGGCGAGGTAGATGAGTACCCGAGTGAAACCCACACCCTTGGCGTGCTCATCCACAGCCGCCGCAATATCCTCGAGGGGCATCAGATGGCTTGCGCTCAACAGGCCGGCCAACATCCGCCCCCTGCGTGCGTCGTGGTCGTCGTTCACGGCAGCCTTCCTCTCGCCCGGCGGGCATGCCTTGCGCAAGCATTCCTCGGTCACTCACCACTGCCCTTCCGGGACCAGCCGATGCCCAAAAATCGGCACCGGTGTCGGGCACCGCGACCGCCCACGACCGTGGCGGCGGCGGGACGGGCCGTCCAAGCTTGGCGCGGCGCGCCGAAGGGCCAATCCGACGCGGCAACCGAGCAGGCAAGCCGGGTGCCCGCGCCTGAAAGCCTACGAACGGCTCTGCCCTCGGGGACGCGCGTCAGTGGCACGCACGCGTACGGCTTCGTCGAGCGCGACGGCCGACGCTGGGATGTCAGCCCGCACGGCAGTGCAACCATTCGACCGTGTCCGGCTTATCGCATATACCGGCTGCTGCGGGAGCCGGGCCTCCCCTGCGTGACCGCCGCGATCGGGCATTCGTCGTCGGGGACGGCGGTTGACCGAACAGCGCCATAAGGTCGGCGGTCTGCGACGGCGTCACCGACCCTGGCACCCATGCATCGGAGTCCGCGCACAACAACCGCTTCTCGGCTGAATGGATGCCACCCACCCGGGTACGGACGCCGTATCGGGTCGAGCAGGACCCCCGCTGCGGCTTCCCCTCTCCGCACGGAGGTGCGCTCGGCCCGGCTTACGGCACGGGGAAAGTGATCCCGCACCGATCGGGCCTCCCTGGGGCGGTCCCTTCCGTGGCTGGTTGGAAACCGTATTGGAACTGTCAGGCGGCCCGATCGCACAATCACGAGTGCCGATCCAATGGCTGTCACGAGCCTTTCTGGGCGTCGACGAGCTCACGGGCCTCGCGGGGGGCCGCCCGCTGATCCACCCGACGGCCTGCTCCACAAGCACCAGGGGCTCGTTGTCGCGCCCGACTCAGCGGCCGCGCGACAGCCAAGGTGCACCCCCGGGCCGCGCCGCTTGGGGAGGTGGGCTCCGGTGACGGCAGTCCGGTTCGGTTTCGCACCGCCCGACGACTGCATGGAGTCGCCTGTCCCGGGTAGCGACGGCTCGAACCGGTCGGGAAATCCCCGACGATGCGACGAGGAGACGACGTCATGGACCGTCCGGAGGAGGGCCTTCGCCGCTCGCAGGCGAAGCTCGAACAGGCTCGCGACGCGGTGGAACGGTTTCGGGAAAAGGAATCCCCCGTGTCCGTGCGGGAGCAGGAGGAGATCGACCGGGCACACGAGGACGACGGCACCCCGGAGATCTCCCAACTGGGCGAGGGAGAGGGCTTGCGCCGGTTGGAATCCGATCTGCGGAACCGCGACGCCCGCCGGCGGAAAACCCACCCCGCGCGATAGCCGCCGCGGCGAGGAGCGATCGTGGCGGGCGCGGGGAAACCAACCATCTACCACAGACTGGAAAGACATGTCCAAGATCGAGGAATCCATCGAAGTCGACGTGCCCGTCACCGTCGCCTACAACCAGTGGACGCAGTTCGAGGACTTCCCGCACTTCATGGACGGCGTGGAGCGCATCGAGCAGCGCACGCCCACGCTTACCCACTGGGTCACCAGCGTCAATGGAATGAAGCGGGAATTCGACGCTGCCATCACCGAGCAGGTCCCCGATGAACGCGTCGCTTGGACCACGGTCGAGGGCGAGGTACGACAGGCCGGTGTGGTCACCTTCCATCGTCTGGACGACGGCCGCTGCAAGGTCATGCTGCAACTCGACCACGATCCCCAGGGCATCGCCGACACCGTCGGCGACAAACTCGGGTTCGTCCGTCGTCAGGCCAAGGGCGACCTGGAGCGCTTCAAGAAGTTCATCGAATCCAGGGGCACCGCCACCGGCGCCTGGCGCGGCGAGGTGTGAGCACGAACGCCTGGAACCAGCCGCCGACCCCGATACGGCCGGGGAACCCCCTGCCCTCGGGGTCGGCGCGCGGGAGGTACGAAAGGAACGGCATGAACAGCGACAACGTCGAGGGCGGCATCCGAAACGCCCAGGTTCTGGGAAGCGCTGAGACAATTGGTACCGGACAACCGGACGACAGCACCGGGTACCCTCGCGTCGCCATCGTGACCGGTTCCGAATCGGGCATCGGACGAGCCTCTGCGGTCGCGCTGGCCCGGGCCGGATTCGATGTCGGCATCACCTGGCACCACGACAAGGCCGAAGGCGAACGCACTGCCGACGAGGTCCGCGCCCTGGGTCGGCGCTGCGCCGGCTCCGCGCTCGAACTCACCCGACTCCCCCAAGTCGGCGCCGTCATCGATCGACTCGCCGATGAACTCGGCCGAGTGGACGTCCTGGTCAACAACGCCGGTATCGGCACTTCCACGCCTTTCCTCGACATCGACATCGACCGACTACGCGAAGTTCTCGACGTCGACCTGGTGGCTCCGTTCGTGTGCGGGCAGCACGCCGCACGACGAATGGTCGCCCAAGGAGGCGGCGGACGCATCATCAACATCACCAGCGTCCACGAACACCAGCCCCGGGTGGGCAGCGCCCCATATTGCGCGGCCAAGGGCGGCTTGGGCTTGCTCACCAAGACCATGGCGCTCGAACTGGCCGAGCACGGCATCACCGTCAACGCGGTGGCCCCCGGTGAGATCTCAACGCCCATGACCGGTCAAACGGATGTGAACCCACGGAGCCAACGTCGTCCCGGCATCCCGCTCGGCCGCCCCGGAGATGCCCGCGAAGTCGCCGCCGTGGTGGCCTTCCTGGCGAGCCCGGACGCCGCATATGTCACTGGCGCCAGTTGGAGCGTGGACGGGGGCATGCTCGGGATGGGCCCTCAAGCGGGTTCACACCTGATCGACGACTCGTGGCGCCGCCCCTGATCGCACGCCGAACTTTGTTTCTTCCGCGGGCCCCGAGCCAACGGGCTCGAACGCCGGTTTGAACAGTGAGGACCCTGTGGTAAGGCCCTTTTGTGGGCGCGCCGAACGGCTTCGACAGGCCGCCCGCCCGCGGACGACGCGTATCGCCGTCCGCGCGACAAGCGCACCGGCGACCCGCGTTCAACGAGCGGTCACGCGTGTCGCCGGTGCGTCCACACGTGTCGCTCGAGATGCACGCGATCGACCGGACGATGCGGCCCGCTGCCCGAACACCGTCGTGTCCCGCCTCGCCGAGTGTTCGTGATTCCGACGACCGAGGCACGCTAAACCCCTCGCACGGCCCCGGCGGCACGAGGTCGAAGTGCGGGCCCTTCGAAAGCCTACGGCGTGGGCAGACTCCGGAGGCGTCCGTCGACAACACTCGATCGACTTCTCCCGGGAGGCGACCCGGCCCCTGTCACAGACGTCCGCCCGTCGGCCCCGCCCCGACGGCCTGCGGGCGACCGTGAGGAACCGCCCCGATCGAATCCTGGTCTCGCCGACGGGCGAGATCGATGCGAACAGAGCCACCGGGCTGCTTCTCACCGGTATCACTGCGGTGGGCCGCGCAGTACACAGTGACCTCGGCCGGCTCGACTTCCGCCACTGCGCGGGCACCCACGCCCTCACCCGCGGCCGGCACCACATCCTCTCGCAAATCCAAGCCGCACATCTCCTGCCCGTCTCCCTGATCATGACCTCGTCCGGACTCGCCGGGACCCGGGACCTGTTCGAACTCCGACAATGACTGCGCCGCCTCACTCCGAATCATGCGGTCTCTTCGGCGTTTGGAGCCGTCCATGGCAACACGGCCATCGGATCGCCGATAGGTGACGTCGTGTCACCGACGGCGCCTATCCGTGCCACAGGGCCGATTCGACTGCCGTGCCCCGGGTAGCGGACCCATCGACCGACAATCGCCACCGGAAGCAGCCTCTGCCAGAGACCAGCGCCGTCACGGGTATCGGGGACAAGCAGACCGCAGGATCCCGGCCCGGCACCGCGCGCCGGACGGGCGAATCGACCCCCGAGGGAGTGAACCGGGTGACCCACGACGGAGTTCGCGTATGTGTGACCGACCGCGGTCTGGCCCTGGTGAGAGTGCCCAGGGTGGCGGACGCGTCGGTCGCCCACGACCTTCGCAAGGACCTCATGACCAGTATCAACGCGCTGCCCGACCACGTCGTCGACGTCGCCTTCGACCTCTCGGGCACGGAGGTTCTGGACGACGCAGGCGCGGCGGTGATCGACTCGGTCCGCCGCCACGCGTTCCTGCTCGGACTTCACCCGCAGCGCCACGCCATGGAACGCCAGACCGGGCACGTCGATGCCGGAGGGCCGTCGTTCGCACCATGAACACCCGCCCTCGCCTCCGCGCGATCGCCGCTCCGGGCACTCCTGGGCGAATCCGCGACTGGCTCCGAGTCTCACCCGTACGGGCGCCCCTTTCCCGAGTTGTCGCACAACGCGCCTCGACACCTGAAACCCCGGATGTCGACGCGTGGTTGGACTTGCCATTTCCCGGGTAGCGCGAGCGGACGATGGGCGCGGGTGTGTCTTCGCCGGCAGTTGACCTTCCGCGGATCGAACCTACTGCGAACGTCCACACCGCGTGAAGGGAAACGGCGACATCATGACAGACGTTTCGGGCAAGGGTTCCACGAGTGACGACCCTCGCGAGGTGCTGACCAACCGGCAAGGGCACCCGGTGTACGACAACCAGAACCAGCGGACCGTCGGAGCCCGCGGACCGGCGACACTTGAGAACTACCAGTTCCTGGAGAAGATCAGTCACTTCGATCGCGAGCGGATCCCCGAGCGGGTCGTACACGCGCGGGGTACCACGGCGTACGGGTATTTCGAAGCCTACGGCGCCTGGGGAAACGAGCCGATCTCGCGTTTCACTCGCGCCAAGCTGTTCCAGGAGCGGGGCAAGCGCACCGACGTGGCAGTGCGCTTCTCGACGGTCATCGGCGGGCGGGATTCTTCCGAGGCGGCCCGCGACCCTCGCGGGTTCGCGGTGAAGTTCTACACCGAGGACGGCAACTGGGACCTCGTCGGCAACAACCTCGCGGTGTTCTTCATCCGCGACGCCATCAAGTTTCCTGACGTGATTCACGCGCTCAAACCGGACCCGGTGACTTTTCGCCAGGAACCGAATCGCATTTTCGACTTCATGTCGCAAACTCCCGAGAGCATGCACATGCTTGTCAACCTTTTCAGTCCCCGTGGTATCCCGGCGGACTACCGACACATGCAGGGGTTCGGCGTGAACACCTACAAATGGGTGAACGCGGCCGGTGAGACCGTTCTGGTGAAGTACCACTGGATGCCCAAGGTGGGCGTCAGCAGCATGACGGGGGCCGACGCCGCGAACGTGCAGGCCGACGAGCTCGGGCACGCCACCAAAGATCTCCGCGAGGCGATCGAGCGCGGAGAGCACCCCGAGTGGGAGCTGCTCGTGCAGATGATGTCCGACGACGATCACCCGGAACTCGACTTCGATCCACTCGACGACACGAAGGTCTGGCCGGAAGAGGATTTCCCGCCCCGGCCGGTCGGCCGCATGGTGCTCGATCGCAGCGTTCGGAACGCCTTCGCCGAAAATGAGCAGATCTCCTTCGGCACTGGCGTCCTCGTCGACGGTCTCGACTTCTCCGACGACAAGATGTTGGTGGGGCGCACCTTCTCGTACAGCGACACCCAGCGCCACCGCGTCGGCCCGAACTACCTCCAACTGCCCGTCAACCAGGCGAAGAATGCCACCGTACGCACAAATCAGCGCGACGGGATGATGACGTATCACGTGGACGGCGGCTCAGAGAACCCGCACGTCAACTTTGAACCGTCCATCCACGGTGGTCTACGGGAAGCCGAGTACCCCACCACCGACGAGCAGGGACCGACGATCGCGGGAAGGGTCATGCGCCGGCGGATCCCACGCACCAACGACTACCAGCAGGCAGGGCAACGTTTCCGGCTGCTGGAGGAGTGGGAGCGTGACGACCTCGTGCTCAATCTGTCCACCCAACTCGCCCAGTGTGAACGCGACGTCCAGGAGCGGATGGTCTGGCACTTCTTCCTGGTTGAGGACGAGCTGGGTCGGCGTGTCGGCGAGGCGTTGGGTATCGGCGCGGACGACGTCGCATCCCTGGAACCGTTGGCGAGTCAGGATCTGACGGAGGAGGACCGCAGTCGCCTCGAGAAGCTCGGTCGCAACGGACCACGTGATGTCGAGGGCCTGTCGATGACACACAGCGTGCCGAACAAGCGCGCGACGATGGAGCGCTGAGCCGAGCGCCCGGTCCTGGGGCGCCGCCGAGGCGTCTCGGGCCGCCGGCGAGTCTCGTCCTGGGACTCGCCGGCGGCCCGTTCCCCTCCGCCGCCTGCGCACTCGATACCCCGAACACCAAGATCCCGGTGATCACACAAGGGTGCCCACTCGTCAGGGGACGCCGACGAGAGCTCGCAGCGACCTGACAGTGCCGCGATGTCGATCTCCCCCGAAAGCGCCGTAGGGGTGGAGGCCGGCGATCCTTCGCCCGACCACCGCGCGTAGAAGCCGTGTTCGGCCCGGGCAATAGTTGCCGCACAGGTGACCGGCGGTGGATGTCCGTCTACACCTCACGGACACGGATGGGGCGGGTCGTTGGCTTCGGCCCGACGGAACGTGACCCATGCGTCGGCCGCCGATCGGGGCCGGTAGGCGGTCCCCAACCCTTTGCAGACCAGGCCCTCTACACCGGCCGATGCGAGCGCTTCCTGCCATGCAGCGCCTCGGAGCGCTTGGTGGTGGCCATAACGAGTTCGACGGGCGGGCCGGCCCCGGCGAGCACGTCGGCGAGCAGCGAGACCCGCTCGCTGAGCGGACGCTCACGGATGTCGCCCAGTTCGGGGTGAGCGAGAAGGTCGAAGGCGATGTACGAGACAGCGACGTGATCCGCGTCCCGGGCCTGCCGGGTGCGCAACAGTTGCTCGAACGCGAACGCGCCTTCGAGGGTGGCGACGAGCGCGCCGTCCAGGAGCGCTCCGGCGGGCAGCGCGCCGACGACCCCGGCGATGCCGGGGAAGTCTGCCGCCAACTCCTGCCCGGAGCGGGACTGGAGGCGGGTACGGCCTGGGCCTCGGGCGAACGCGACCGCGCGAAGTCCATCCAGTTCGATCTCGTAGCGGGTTCCCCCGCGCATGCCGTCCTCATCGGGCAGTGTGGTGACTTCACGCGGGCGTATCACCGCGATGGGCGGCTCGAGGGCATTCGGCCGGGTACCGGCCTCGGCGACCGTGACGTGCCGGGCGGTCGGCCGGCGCGCTCGTGGCGAAGCGGGCAGTGCGTGGGCTCGGGCCGGGTCGAGGAGCGGGGCAAGCACGTCACCGAGTTCGGTGACGCGATCGGGCACTTGGTCGATCGTGAAAGACAGTTCGTCGGGCCCGGTGGCGGCGGCGAGTTCGTCCCAGGTGACCGGGGTGGACACGGTGGGGGTCTCCCGGGCACGAACGATGTAGGGGGCTGCGGTGGTCTTCGCGGCGTTGTTCTGCGACCAGTCGACGAGCACCTTGCCGGTGCGCTGCACCTTCGCCATCGAGGAGACCACAAGGTTCGGGTGTCGGTCCCGCAGGTCTTCGGCGAGGACTTTGGCATAGGCGGACACCTGCTCGGACGGCGTGTCGGCGAGGGGGACGAACAGGTGCAGTCCCTTGGATCCCGAGGTTTTCACCCAACTGGCCAAGCCGTCGGCGGCAAGGCGTTCGCGCAGTAGGAGGGCCGCGTCGCGGCAGGTAAGGATGTCGGCCCCGTCCCCCGGATCGAGGTCGAGGACGAGCCGGTCGGCGATACCGGGACGAGCGGCGTGCCACTGCGGTACGTGAAGTTCCAGGGCGCCGAGGTTCGCGGTCCATATCAAGGTCGCCAGGTCTTGGACCAGGACCTGACGCCGGGTGCCGTGTCTCTTGGACGGCACCGCCGCGCGCCGCACCCAGTCCGGAGTGCCCGGCGGGAGGTGCTTGGCGAAGAACAGTTGTCCCTCGACGCCATCGGGGAATCGAACGAACGAGACCGGTCGGTCACACACGTGTGGGAGCAACACGCCGTGAACGCGCCGGTAGTACTCCAACAGTTCGCGCTTGCGGGTGCCCGGTCCGGGATAGAGCACCTTGTCCAAGTTGGTGAGAGTCAGGCGTCGGCCCTCGACAATGGTGACCGGCATGTGTCTCCCGTCCAGTGGCCTGGCAGCCCAGCCTGCCTCCACCCGGGCCCCGAGCCGCCACACGTCCGGAAACACGCCGCACGAATGCCTCGAACGGGCGAATGCCGAGCTTGGGTGATCACCTCACGTTGGTAAGACGCCGGAAGGCAAAGCTCGGTGTGGGCATCGCCCCCACGGTGCCTCGACGGCACGCCCGTCTGTCCCCTTCCTCAGGGGGCGACGGAAGCGGACGGCCTCTCGGCCCGTGGGTCACAAGGCGGTTCTTTCCACACGATCGGAAGCAGACGACCTGCGATGCGGCGCGTCAACGGCTCCGTCCGTGAGCCGAATGCCCGTCGGCCGAGATCGATGAGCACCGCGTCCAAGCCGACGTGCCCACGGCGCCTCTCCCGTCCGAGACCACGCACGATCGACGCCGCGGCGCGTTCCGGCGAGGTGAGCGCGACGCGGGCGCTGATCCTGGCCAAGGCGTCGTCGTCCACGCTCGACGACTTCCGCGCGGAGCGGGCGAAACTCGTGGCGATCCCACCGGGCACCACCGTCGTCACGCGCACGTTGGTGTGGGACAGCCGCAACTCGTGCCGCAACGACTCGGTGAACCCCAGAACCGCCTGCTTCGACGCACAGTACGCGCCCATCGCCGGAACGCCGACGAGGCCGAAGACGCTCGCGATGTTGACCAGGTGCCCCTTGTCAGACTTGCGCAGGTACGGCAGGAAGGCTCGGCAGCCGTACACGACGCCCCAGAAGTTGGTGCGCATCAGCCATTCGAAGTCTTCATCCGACGTTTCCTCGAAGGGAGCGACCACACCGACCCCGGCGTTGTTGACCAGCACATCGACACCTCCCAGGTGTCGAGCGGTGTCGTCCGCCCACTCGCGCACCGCGTCAGGATCGGCCACGTCCAACGTGCGCGCACGAGGTCGGCGACCGAAGGTACCGGCGACGAGATCGCCGGTACCGCCCAATGTGCTCTCGTTGGCATCGGCCAACGCCAACCGGGCCCCACGCCGGGCGAATTCGAGCGCCAACGCCCGCCCGAGTCCCGAGCCTGCCCCGGTAACGGCCACCACCTTGCCCCGCACAACCGCCGTGTCGGTCAAGCTCCACATCCACCCGACTCCCGCCTCGGCCCGCTTGCCCATCTTGATGGCCGGTAGACGCCGCGCTTACCCCTCATGATCGTGCTTCGACGCATGTGACCGGCCCAGGCCCGAACATTGTGTCGGTGCCCGATCCGGGCGCGCGCCGCGCACGTCACCACTATCGGATCGGGCGCGGCTGCCCAGCGCGAACCGCTGCTCGACCTGGTGCGACAGAAGAAGATCGACACCATCGAACTCGACGTCAAGGACGAGAGTGGCGATGTCGGCTACGAAACGGCCCGTGGTCCGCCGGGAGGCGGGGCGGCAGCCGGCCGCCCCGCCTCCCGCGCCGGCCCCGTCGATCCGCGGTCGGCGCGCACGAGATCGGTGCCGCACCGGTGTCGATGTACGACCAGGTCATCAATCGCCCAAGAGCGTGTACGACCGTCCTTCGGAGGACTTCCGGACCGAATCGGAGCGCCTGGCGACGGGTTATGTCCCGGTCACTGCGGCCGATCACGCGCCTCGGAATCGGCTTCGGATGCTTCGTCCTCCTGCGAGTGTGGCGCTTCGACGCCCGCCAGGGGGTCGTTGTCGGCCGTACCGCCCAGCGCGTTGTAGCCCTCGCGAAGACTCGCGACCCCCGGCACCTCCCGCTCCTGGGCCTGTGACTCCGCTCCCGAGGCAGCGCCGGGCCCTCGATCCACGGCCTCCTTGCTGTGACCGGCACTCGACGCATCCGCCTGTGTATTCCGTCGTCCCTTGCCATGCGATGTCACGGTTCCTCCTCTCCCGCGCCGCCTCGGTCGGCGGCGCTGCTGGATTCCCGGTGATACCGGATAGCCGCGAAAGGCACATGTAAACGACCGCAGGCTGAGCATGAAGGCCGACGAACCGGGCAGTCGCCCCTTCGCCGATCTTGGCGAACGCCAGTACGTGAACTTCCGAGACTCGGCAGGTCCCCACCGAGTGCGTCGCGGCTCTCTGGCACCCGGGATCGCTCGGCCGCACCTCGCGAACAGGAGCATCGCAAATGTCGGACGAAGCGCGCGGCGACGACGTCTACCAACCGGACAACGCCGACATCGACAACGGTCCCGACGACGAACTCGACTTGGAGAACGCACTCGACGAACCGAACCTCGACGACATCCTGGACACGAGCTACTCGCCGCCGGAACGACCCCTCGGGGTCGAAGAATTCGGCACGACGGCGGACGAGCAGTCCACCGGCGAACCGTTGGAACGGCGTTTGGCCCGCGAACAACCGGATGTCGAACCAGAGCCGGGTGACGGCATCGGCGACTCGACGAATGCCCCCGGTGAGGCGCAGGGCGACCGGGTCGGAGAACGCCGAACGGGCCGTCTCGTTCCCGACGACGAAGCCGCAGGTCTGGCTCACGATGTGGGAATCGACGGCGGCGCGGCTTCCGCCGAGGAAGCAGCGGTCCACACCATCCCGGACGCAAGGGATGAAGAATAGAGCCCGCGGCTCCCATTTCCCGATGCTGATGTCGACGGGGAGTCCGATTCGCGGATCCCCATACTCGACGCGGGTCGTCGGGATGCGTACGCGAGGGGGCGGGCCCGTGCCTCGGGTCCTGTAGCCCACTCGTCCCGGAGAGGGGTGTCCGGGCTCCCGGGTGGGGGCGTACGTCCCGAACCTTCGGTGGTCTACCCACCGGCGGCGCGTTGACGTCAGCGCCGCCGGTGGGGCCGGACCGGGGTGGCCTGAGGTAGCCGGGGCGATGGCCGGCCTGAATTCTGGTAACGCCCCCGGCTATCGCCGCCCGGAGCCACCCCCTGAGGTTTCCCCTTGATCATGGACACCTTGAAACTTGGATCGTGAGGTCCAGGAAGGGAAGTCCAAGTGGGACGTCCGTCGAAGTACACGGATG
>NZ_JBVHLU010000121.1:0-28208 GCF_055558835.1 Embleya sp. NPDC025285 | reverse complement strand
CCCCCCCCCCCCCCCCCCCCCCCCCCCCCCCCCCCCCCCCCCCCCCCCCCCCCCCCCCCCCCCCCCCCCCCCCCCCCCCCCCCCCCCCCCCCCCAGCCCTGTGGTTCGTCAGGTTGGTTGGCGGGGGTCGACCCGAAGGAGCATCGGGGGCCGCCTCACTGCGCTTCGGCCGCTGCCCGCTCACGTTCCAGCACCGCGGCGCGGTCCGCCTCGCTCGCCTCGATGCAGAACTCGTTGCCGGCCGGGTCCTCGAAGACCACCCAGCCCCGGCCGTTCGGCTTGCGCCGGTCGTCGACGATCACGCCGCCGAGCGCGAGCACCCGCTCGACCTCCTCCTCGCGCGAACGCCCGGGCTCCAGGTCGAGGTGCACCCGGTTCTTCAGCGTCTTCGCCTCGGGCACCCGCACGAACAGCAGCGTCATCTGTCCGGCGGGCGTGTCCAGGCCGACCTCGTCGTCACCGGGTGAGTCGTCCGCATCCACCGGAAGATCGAGCACCTGCCCCCAGAACCGCGCGAGTTCATAGGGCTCGTGCGGCGGAGCGCAATCGAAGGTGATGTGCCGGATGGTGGAACCCACGCGATCTCCCAAGGCTGGAGAAGGAACCGAACCGAACACCCCTACCGAACACCAAAGCGAGCAACTCGGCTCGGGAATTTCGCGAGCAACTCGGCTCGACAAATTCGCGGCACCGGCGCCAAGCGGTGGTGACGAGACCGACCGAAAGACGCAGGATCGCGGGTGGGGTGGCCGGGTAGTGACGACCGCACGGCGGGTCACTCCGCCCGAACGCGGCGCGGGCCGGCCGTGCCCGGAGGCCGGCTGGTTGCCCGGAGGCCGGCTGGTTGCCCGGAGGCCGGCTGGTTGCCCGGAGGCCGGCTGGTTGCCCGGAGGCCGGCTGGTTGCCCGGCGCTCCGCGCCGGGTTGCCTGTCCGCTCCGCAGCCACGGTCGAGTCGCCGCTCCGCGACGCGACGCACGTCCCCTACGGGGCCGGACGACGTCCGTGCGTTCGACCCTCTGGTCACCGTTGTCCTGGAGTATCCGGGAAGCCGGATCCGCCGACTGACCGCTGCTCGGGGCCGCAACCACAGCAGCGCGCCGAACGCGACAACGCAACCGAACCCCCCAGGCCGGCCACGCCTGAAGACGCCCCGGGCCTGGGGCTCGCCGGTTGCGTTGATTCGTCAGGACTTGCGTACACGGTCCAGCAGGGCCGACCACGAGGCGGGCGCGATGGTGAGGTGACCGAGGGCGGGCGCCTTGCTGTCGCGGACGGGAACGGCCGCGACGCCATCGGCAACCTCGACGCAGTCGCCGCCGTTGTTGCTGCTGTAGCTGCTCTTGCGCCAACAGTTGGGCGTGCTGCCGGACATAGGCTCACGGTTCCTTTCGCGGGCGATCCGGGCTTCGCCGCCTCGAAGTAGGCGGCAAAGCGCGGTGATTCGTCACGCCGGGTACAGAGAAACCAGCAGAGCCGTCCAAGAGGCGGGCGCGATGATGAGGTGACCGAGGGCGGGCGCCTTGCTGTCGCGGACGGGGACGGCCGCGAAGCCGTCGGCGACCTCGACGCAGTTGCCGCCGTTGTCACTGCTGTAGCTGCTCTTCCGCCAACGCCTGGCCAGGTCTGTGTTCGTGATCATGGGCTCACAGTTTCTTCAGCGTGGAAACGATCAGGTCGGCTGACTGCGTGGGCGAAAGAGCATCGGCAACGAGCAGATCGTAAGCTCGCTGAGCTGCCTTCACGTGCGCCGGCGCGGCCAGGATCTGCCCTTGCAAGAATCCGTCCACATAGACCACGTCTGGTCCTTCATCCAGCGTAAGCGCAGCGAATGGTCCGCCAACCCCTGCGTGGCCTCCGGATTCATATGCGAGTACCTGAATCACAAAGCGCGGTAGGCGCGCGAGCTCTACCAAACGTTCGAGCTGTTCGCGCATGACCTCCCTGTTGCCCCACACACGTCGAAGCACCGTCTCATCGAGCACTGCACGGAACTCGGGCGGATCCTCACGGTGGAAGATGCGCTGTCGTTGAATCCGCGCCGTGACTTGCTCCTCAAGCTCGTTCGGGTCCGGACGCCGCGCGGCATAGATCGCCCGCGCGTACCGCTCCGTCTGAAGCAATCCCGGAACAACCTGCACCTCGAACGACCGAATGATCGAAGCCGCCTCCTCCAGTTCGACGAACGGCCTGAACCACGCCGGGTACGCGTACCGGATCACCAGCGGCCACAGCCGCTGGAACCGGTCGCCCGTACCGAAGAGTTCGTCGGCCAGCTTCGAGAGGTCCTCCGTCGGCAACCGTTTGGCCGACTCGATCTTGTTGAGCAGCGATGGTGCCATCCAGGCTCGTTTGGCCATCGCGCGCTGAGTCATCCCGATCTTCTCGCGCTCGCGCCTGAACTCGGTCGCATAGAACGTGAGTACGGACGCCGAGGGGTCCAGTTCGGTGGCGGCGGACACATTGCCCCCATAAAGCGTTGAAAGCGAACGAAGTCAATCCCCGGCCCCTGCCGATCGTAAATGCCCACCGTCACGCTTGGCGTACAAACAGCAGCAATGAGTCCGCATGCCAACGAAAGGCGCATCGACATGAGCCACCCCCGCCGGGCGTCCGCCGCACCCCAACTCGCCTCCACCGAGGGCGATCCGTTCCCGGAACCGCCCGGCAGCGGCATCGTGATCGCCGTGTACTGGGTGGGGCCGGACGGCACGCGGGTCGTCGTACCGCCCCAACTCCACAAGCGTTCCTCGCGTGACCCGTGGCCGAGCACGAACCCGCCGTGTACGTGCTCGCCGGACTGCCCGATGCGGTGAACGACCCGTCGCCGCAGGGCGCACGACCCGCCGACCGGGCATGGGACCGGTGCGGCGGCCACCGCGCAGACCGGCCGCCGACGGGCGTCCGGTGCGCGGCAGGGGGTCGGGCCGCAGACGTCGGGCCCGGCCCCCGTTCGCCATCGATGGTCCGGGCCTTCCGGGTATTTCGCGACTAGGGTGCTGTCCCAGGGACCGACCCGAAGGGACGGGAACGACATGTTGGTGATCCGAGCCGCACGCGCCTTCGACGGCGAACGAGCGCTTCCCGGACCGGTGTCCGTCTTCGTGAAGGACGGTCGCATCCTCGGGCTGGAGTCCGGCGCATCCCCGATCCCGGACGGCTGGCGCCTGGTCGAACACCCCGCGGCGACCGTGCTCCCCGGCCTGTTCGACCTGCACAGCCACCTCGGCGGGGACAGTCGCGACGGCGCGCTCGACCGGCTGCCCGACTACTCCCCCGACGAACTCGACGCCGTGATCACCGACTCGCTACGGCGCGAACTGGCCGTCGGGGTGACCGTGGTGCGCGATCTGGGCGACCGCGACTGGTCGGTGCTGCACCGGCGCGATCGGGCGGCGGACGGTCTGCCCACGCCGACCATCCTGGCCGCCGGGCCGCCGATCACCAGTGCCAAGGGGCACTGTTGGCGCTTCGGCAGCGAGGTCGTCGGGCTCGATCAACTGCGCGCGGCCGTTCGGGAGCGGGCCGAGCGCGGTGTGGACGTGGTCAAGGTCATGGGCAGTGGCGGCACGATGACCCCGGGTACCGACGTGATGCACTGCCAATTCACCTTGCCGGAACTGCGTCTGGTCGTGGACGAGGCGCACGCCGCCGGGCTGCCGGTGACCGTGCACGCACACAACCTGCCCGCTGTCGAACAGGCCCTCGCCGCGCACGCCGACGGCATCGAGCACTGCACGTGCCTGACCGATCGGGGTGTGGAGATCTCCGACGACCTGCTGCACCGACTCGCGGCGCGGCGGATCGCCGTGTGTCCCACGCTCGGTACCGATCCGGACGCGCTCCCGCCGCCGGCGGTGCGGGAGTTGCTGGAGCGCATCGGAGCGACCCGCGAGGTCCGACTCGCCCACGTGGCCCGCGCACACCGGGCCGGGGTCCGCATCGTCTCCGGAGCCGACTCGGGGATCACCGCCGCCAAGCCGCACGGGAGCCTGCCGCAGGCGATCGCCGATCTGGTCGTCGGCGGCGTCTCGGCAGCCGAGGCCCTCGCCTCGGCCACCTCCGTCGCCGCCGACGCGGTCGGTCTCGGCGAACGCAAGGGCCGACTCCGCGCCGGCCACGACGCCGACCTCCTGCTGTGCGACGGCGACCCCCTCGACCGCATCGACGCGCTCACCGCCGTCACGGCGGTCATGGTCGGCGGCACCTGGGCGAACCTCGCCTAGGCCGTTCCGCTTTCGACTCGATGATCGGGAACCGCCGCCGGAGCGCCGACCTTCGCCGGATCAGACCGGATCGCCTGACCGCGACCGATTCCCGGATGCCTCCTGGCGCATCCTCGTCGCCAGGGCCACGAAGACCGACAGATTCAGGACCGCCTCCGCAGGGAGCGTGGCCCACGGCTTCCGGTCGCCGCGCCGATGGATCTCCAGCCAACCCTGTTTCACCGTGACCCGGTCGACCTCGCGCCAGTCGAGCCGCTGATCGAGACACCCGACGCCGGCGGGATCGAGATGGGCCCCGAAGAAGTCGACCCGTTCGCCCGCCTTGAGCCGGTCCCTGTCCTGCGGCAGCCGTACCCGCGTGAATGCCTTGTCCAACTCGTCGGCGAACCGGGCGGCGCCCTTGTACACGTCGTTCACTTCGATCTCGTCGCCCTCACGCGGATACACCCAGAGTTCGTGGATGGTGGCGCTGGTGATCCCGGTCGTCACTTTCGCGCTGCGCCGCCGGATGCCGTCGATCTCGTCCCAGGTGTACGGCTCCGGTACCCGCCCGGCGACCTCTCGGACGATGCCGTGCTCGTAGTGGCCCACCCAGACCTGCGCCTGCCGTCTGGTGAGTGCGAGGAAAAGGAAGTACCCGGCCGCACCGAATATGGCGGCGCCCAGAATGAGCAGCGGCAGCGAGTAGTACCAGGCGCCTTCGGTTCGCTGATCCTCCACGGCGAACGAGATGCCCAGCCAGAGCACCACCAGCCCGACCAGCGCCGGCAGCAGGACCACGATCCACGGGAAGCGCTTTGGTTCGGTCCACACCAGCCCCCGGCGCGGTCCGAGTTCGAAGTCCAGCGCGACTCCGCGCATGGCGGGCGGAACAGGGGTGGGACCACGATCCGACACGAGCCCCCCAAGGCCAGACAGCGAAGTGCCACCCCAGGGGCAGCGGAACTCGCCCAGGAAGAGCGAACCGACGCGTCGCTGACGGGGACAGCCCGACGCCCTGGGCCAGTTCGGAGCGCGGCGGGATCGGCCCAGGTGCGACCCCCGGCCCGGGGGCCGGCTTCGACGCATGGCGTGGCGGTTGCGATTGAGGCGGCTCGGGATGTGTACCCACCCGCTCCACCCGTTGCCTCCGGTGCGAAGGTTGGGGTTTCACAGGCACCGAGAAAGCCTGCTCCGGCCCCGCGGCCCCCGGTGTGGCTGCCCGCAGCTTGGTGCACCGGCTGCGAGAACCAGTCGGGCGCTCCCTGGGTCGCCGAACCCGGTCGCGCCCCGCGGCCCCCGGTGTGGCTGCCCGCAGCTTGGTGGATCGGCTGCGGGAACGAATCAGGCCTTCCCTGAGTCGCCGAACCAGGTCGCGCCCCGGCGCGTCAGCGCCCACGACCCCGGCGAGACCTCGTGATCGACGCGCGAAGCGCGGAGAGCGGCGGAGCCGCAAGTTTGGGCTTCGTGGCCCGGAGCGAAGCGGAGGGACACGAAGCCCCGAGCGAGGGGCCGCTTTTTTCTCGGAGGAGCGAAGCGGGGGAGAGAAAAAAGTGGTCCCTCGCGAGCCGGCGACGAAGTCGCCCAACAAGCAGCAACGCCGCGGGACACGACTCCGGCCACCCCGCCCCGCACCCCCCGCGACCCAGCCCCGGCGACCCAGCCCCCGCGACCCACCCCCACCCCGCCACCCCCGCGACCCAGCCTCTAAGCCGTCCCGTCGATCGTCGCCGACCCGATCACCCGCGTGCCGTCGTACAGCACCACGGCCTGGCCCGGGGCGATGCCGCGGATCGGCTCGGCCAACCGCACGCGGATCTCGTCGCCGACCGCTTCCGCGATCGCCGGCGTCTCCTCGCCGTGCGCTCGCACCTGGGCCGTGCAGGCCACCTCGCCGACCGGGACCGGACCGCACCACCTCGGGCGGATGCCCACCAGGCGGTCCACGTCCAGCGCCTCGATCGGGCCGACCGTGACGGTGTTGTTCACCGGTGAGATGTCCAGCACATACCGCGGCTTGCCGTCCGCCGCCGGGTGCCCGATCCGCAGGCCCTTGCGCTGGCCGATGGTGTATCCGTACGCGCCGTCGTGCTCGCCGAGCTTGGTGCCGCTCGCGTCCACGATGTCGCCGCGCTCGGTGCCCAGGTGCTTGGCCAGGAAGCCCTGCGTGTCGCCGTCGGCGATGAAGCAGATGTCGTGGCTGTCGGGCTTCTGCGCGACCGCGAGGTCCCGCCGCTCGGCCTCCAGACGTACGTCGCCCTTCGTGTCGCCACCGAGCGGGAACATCGCGTGGGCGAGCTGCTCGGTGTCCAGCACACCCAGCACGTACGACTGGTCCTTGCCCATGTCCACCGAGCGGTGCAGCTCGCGCGAGCCGTCCGGGTGCTCGACGATCTGCGCGTAGTGCCCGGTGCAGACCGCGTCGAAGCCGAGCCCGAGCGCCTTGTCCAGCAGCGCCGCGAACTTGATCTTCTCGTTGCAGCGCAGGCACGGGTTGGGCGTACGGCCCGCCTTGTACTCGGCCACGAAGTCGTCCATGACGTCCTCGCGGAAGCGCTCGGCCATGTCCCACACATAGAACGGGATGCCGATCACGTCCGCGGCCCGCCGCGCGTCCCGCGAGTCCTCGATCGTGCAACAGCCTCGGGCGCCCTCGCGCAGCGTCGCGGGTTTCGCCGAGAGCGCGAGGTGGACACCGACCACGTCGTGTCCGGCCTCGACCGCTCGCGCGGCGGCAACGGCGGAGTCGACCCCGCCGGACATGGCGGCGAGCACCCGAAGGCGGCGGCCGTTGGCAGGGGGAAGCGTGTGATCAGACATAGCGCCTCAAGAGTACGTGGTCACTCCGCCGACCCCCGAGGGGATTACCCGAAGCCGAACCCCCGCCGAACCCGAACCCGAGCCCGAAGCCAACCCGAACCCGAACCCCAGCCCGAAGCCAACCCGATGACACCCCGAACCCGAGCCGACCCCGACCCGACCCGACCCCTGACCCGACCCGACCCCTGACCCGACCCTGACCCGACCCCCGACCCCCGACCCGCTCGCGGCCTTAACGCCGCGACGTCACCGACCCCGCAGAGCGGGCTCGGGTGACCACCGGCAGGATCGCCTCGGCCAGCTCCGCGACCTCGGCCTCGGTGGTGGTGTGCCCCAGGCTGAAGCGCAGCGATCCGCGCGCCCGGGCGCTGTCCGCGCCCATCGCGAGCAGCACGTGGCTCGGCTGCGCGACGCCCGCCGAACAGGCCGAACCGGTCGAGCACTCGATCCCGCGCGCGTCGAGCAGCAGCAACAACGAGTCGCCCTCGCAGCCCGGGAAGGAGAAGTGCGCGTTGCCGGGCAACCGATGCGCCGGGTCCAGTCGCCGATCGCCGTTGAGCTGCGCGTCCGGCACGGCCGCGACGATCCGGCGCACCAGTTCGTCCCGCAGCGCACCCACCCGCCGTGCGTATTGGGCCTGTTCGCGCACCGACTCCTCGGCCGCCACCGCGAGCGCGGCGATCGACGCGGTGTCCAGCGTGCCCGAGCGCACATCGCGCTCCTGGCCGCCGCCGTGCAGTACCGGTACCGGCGTGATGCCGCGCCCGAGCACGAGCGCGCCGCAGTTGCCCGGGCCGCCGAGCTTGTGTCCGGTGACCGTCATCGCGTCCAGCCCGGTCTTCGCGAAGTCGACCGGGATCTGGCCGACCGCCTGGACCGCGTCCGAGTGGAACGGGATGCCGAACTCGTGCGCGATCTCGACCAGCTCGGCGATCGGCTCGACCGTGCCGACCTCGTTGTTGGCCCACATCACCGACACCAGGGCCACCGACGCGGGATCGCGCTCTATGGCCGCCCGCAGCGTCTCCGGCTGCACCCGCCCGTCGCCGTCCACGTCCAGCCACTCGACCACCGCACCCCCGGCCGACTCCAGCCACAGCACCGGGTCGAGCACGGCGTGGTGCTCCACCGGGCTCACCAGTATCCGCCGCCGCGCCGGGTCCGCCGCGATCCGGGACCAGTAGATCCCCTTGATCGCGAGGTTGTCGGCCTCGGTGCCGCCCGCCGTGAAGACGATCTCGCTCGGTCGCGCGCCCAGCGCATGGGCCAGCGACTCGCGGGATTCCTCCACCGTGCGGCGCGCGCGCCGCCCGGACGCGTGCAACGAGGACGGATTCCCGAGGTGGGCAAGCTGTACGGTCATCGCCCGGATTGCCGAAAGGCGCATCGGGGTGGTCGCCGCGTGATCGAAGTAGGCCATCGCACTGCGCAGCTTAGTCGGGTACGCGTGGGCGCCGGCGCGGGCGGCCGTACACCCGTCCGTAGCGCGGCCCTCCGGGCAGGAATCGGCCGAGCCACAGGCGCCAGGTCGGCCGCGCGGCGCGCAGGTACGCGACGAGTCGCCGACGCCGGCTCCCCTCCTTCGGGTCTGGTTGTCTCGGCCGGTGGTCGTAGGTCAACGGCTGCTGGATCTCCCACACATCCTGGTGCAACGCGTGCCGGGGCCGGTTGGGCACGGTCCACTCTTATGAGTGGTGGCTTTCCGCCTGCCTGCCTACCGAGCCGCCGGGCCCCGGTCGGCGAAGCCGTCCCGGTCCCGGAGACGGGGACACGACCGGGTGTAGGCAGCCCGGCGGGACAGCCCGGCATTACGCAGCCCGGCTTACGCGGCCCGGCAAGCACAGCCCGGCGTTACGCGGCTCGGCGGCCACAACCGGGCGGACCCCGCCGCGCGGACCGCCGTGGGATCAACTCTCGTCGGCGCTGGTGCCCGAGTTCCGGCGCCACGCGCGCGGCGCCCGCCAGCCGCGCCGGAGCGCGAGTACCCGGAGCAGGAACGCGAAGGTCACCGCCGCCGTGGCGGTGACCGGCCCGAACAGGTCGAACTCGATCAGCGCGGCGGTGATCCCCGCGCCGAGCAGCGCCGGGAAGGTGTAGATCTCCTTGTCCCAGCGCAGCAGCGTGGGTACTTCACGGGCCAGCACGTCGCGCATCGCGCCGCCGCCGACGGCGGTGGTCACTCCGAGCGCCGCCGCCGGGATCGGATTCAGACCGTACGCGTACGCCTTCGCGGTGCCGGTGACGCAGAACAGGCCGAGCCCGGCCGCGTCCAGCACGTCGATCGCGGACATGATCCGCTCGACCTGCGGATGCAGGAAGAAGACCAGTCCGGCGGCGAGCAGCGGCGTGGAGAAGTACCCCAGATCCGTGAACGCCGCCGGGGGCACCGCGCCGATGATCACGTCCCGGATCACCCCGCCGCCGAGGGCGGTCACCTCGGCGAGCAGGACGATCCCGATGACATCGAAATTCTTCCGAACGGCCATCAGCGCGCCGGCCGCCGCGAACACGAAGATGCCGATCAGGTCCAGGACCTGTTGGAGCGTGTGATGGAAGATCTCTGGCGGCACCTCGGGCGACATACCGGATGTTCTACACCGCCCGGGACGAGCCGATACTCATGGGGCCGGTGTGGGCGGTGTGTCCTTCCCATCGGGCTCATCCGCCGCCTCGGAAGCCGCCTTCGGAGCCGCGTCGGAACCCTCGCCCGGACCCGCCTCCGAACCCGCCTCCGCCCCAGCCTCCGAAGAAGCCGCCTCCACCGGCTCGCGCGCCGCGGGCACCGACACCACGGGCTCGGTCGCCGCCGGCTTCACCAGCTCCACCGCCTCGCCCGCACCCTCCCCCGTCGGCGTGTTCTCCGGGAAGTGGCAGGCCACCTGGTGCCGCCCGGCCACCTCGGCCAACGGTGGCTCCCGGGTCTTGCAGATGTCCTGCACCTTCCAGCACCGGGTGTGGAACCGGCAAGCCGGCGGCGGGTCCATCGGGCTGGGCACGTCGCCCTTGAGCAGAATGCGCTCGCGGGTCTCCCGCCGGGCCGGGTCCGGAACCGGTACGGCCGACATCAGCGCGACCGTGTACGGGTGCTTGGGGGAGCTGTACAGGTCCTCGCGGTCGGCGATCTCGACGATCTTGCCGAGGTACATCACCGCGACCCGGTCGCTGGTGTGTCGCACCACCGACAGGTCGTGCGCGATGATCAGATAGGTCAGGCCGAACTCGTTCTGCAGGTCGTCCAGCAGGTTGACCACCTGCGCCTGGATCGACACGTCCAGCGCGGAGACCGGTTCGTCGGCGACCACCAGCTTGGGCCGCAGCGCCAGCGCGCGGGCGATGCCGATGCGTTGCCGCTGGCCGCCGGAGAACTCGTGCGGATAGCGGTTGTAGTGCTCGGGGCTGAGCCCGACCAGCTCCAACAACTCCTGCACGGCCTTCTTGATCCCACCCTCGGGGGTGACCTTCTGCAACCGGAACGGCAGTCCGACGATGGTGCCGACGGTGTGCCGGGGGTTCAGCGAGGACTGCGGATCCTGGAAGATCATCTGGAAGTCGCGTCGCAGCGGGCGCAGTTGCCCGCGGGAGAGTCCGGTGAGGTCGCGTCCGCCGAACTCGATGGTGCCCTCGGAGGGTTCGAGCAGCCGCATCACCATCCGCCCGGTGGTCGACTTCCCGCAGCCCGACTCGCCGACCAGGCCGAGGGTCTCGCCCTCGCGGATGTCGAAGTCGAGCCCGTCCACCGCCTTGACCGTGCCGGCCCGGCGTCGGGTCATCCCGGATCGGATCGGGAAGTGCTTGCGCAGCCCGCGCACGCGCACCAGCACATCCCGCTCCCGCGCGTCCGGGGACGCGGCTCCCGCCTCGACGGCCTGCGCAGCTTTCACGTCGTCTCCCGCTCGGGCGCCCTCGGTCACTTCAGCGTTCCCGTTCCCTGTCCCACCCATGTGGCCGGCCACGTGCCCATCCGGTTTCGCGTTCGCCGTCCCGCTCACAGGCGCGGCCTGATGTCCTCGGTCCAGATCCGCTCGCGCTCCCCGAGGTCCAGGTGACACGCGGTGCGGTGGCCCGGCTCGATCTCCACGAGCTGCGGGACCTCGGTCTTCTCCCGCCCGTCGTTGTGGTCCGCGTACGGGCAGCGGGTGCGGAACGCACAGCCCGAGGGCAGCGAGATCAGGCTCGGCGGGCTGCCCTTGATCGGCATCAGCCGTGCCTGACGCTCCCGGTCGAGCCGGGTCAGCGAACCCAACAGGCCCCAGGTGTACGGGTGTCGAGGCTGCTCGAACAGGGTCCGCGAGGGTCCGTGCTCGACCGCCCGACCGGCGTACATCACCAACACGTCGTCGGCGAGTTCGGCGACCACGCCCAGGTCGTGCGTGATCATCACCACGGCGGAGTCGAACTCCCGCTGCAGGTCCCGGATCAGGTCCAGGATCTGGGCCTGCACGGTGACGTCCAGCGCGGTGGTCGGCTCGTCCGCGATCAGCAGCTCCGGGTCACAGCTCAGCGCCATCGCGATCATCGCGCGCTGGCGCATGCCGCCGGAGAACTGGTGCGGATAGTCGTCCACCCGCCGGTCCGGACGCGGGATGCCCACCCGGCCGAGCAGTTCCACCGCGTGCGCGCGGGCCTGCTTGCCGGTCACCTCGTTGTGCACCTGGTAGGCCTCGATGATCTGGTGGCCCACCGTGTAGTACGGGTGCATCGAGGACATCGGGTCCTGGAAGATCATCGCCATCCGACGGCCGCGCATCAGTCGCACCTGCTCGGCGGTGGAGCGCACCAACTCCTGGCCGTCCAGCCAGATCTCGCCGCCGATCCGGGCACTGGTGTTGCCGTGCAGGCCCATGATCGCCAGCGACGTGACGCTCTTGCCGGAGCCGGATTCGCCGACGATGCCCAGCGTGCGCCCGCGCTGGAGCGCGAAGTCGACGCCGTCGACGCTGCGTACCAGGCCGTCGTCGGTGGGGAAGTGCACGGTCAGGCCGCGCACTTCGAGAAAGTTCTCGGGGGCCGGCGGTGGTCCGGCCGGGGCGAGCTTGGCTGTTTCGGCCGCGGAGTCCCGCTTGCGGCGCGGTAGCAGACGGGGCATCAGGTCCTCACCCGGGGATCGACGACCGCGTAGAGCAGGTCCACGACAAGGTTGGCCAGGATCACGAAGATGGCGGCGATCATCGTCACGCCGAGCACTTCGGGCAGATCCTGTTGCGTGATCGCCTCGACGGCGAACTTGCCGATGCCGTCGAGCGAATAGACCTGTTCGGTCAGGATCGCACCACCGAGCAGCAGACCGACGTCCATGCCGAAGATGGTCAGGATCGGCGTGAGCGCCGCGCGCAGCCCGTGTTTGACGATGACGTCCCGCTCCCGCAGGCCCTTGGCTCTCGCGGTGCGGATGTAGTCCTCGCTCATCGTTTCGAGCATGCCGGCCCGGGTGAGCCGGGCGTACAGCGCCGCGTACAGGAACGCCAGGGTCAGCCAGGGCAGGACCAGGTTCCAGGCCCAGCTTCCCGGATTGTCGAAGAACGGCACGTAGTGCACGCCCTTGAAGATGGGCCATTGATAACTGAACAACGCCAGGGCCACCAGGCCGGTGAAGAACGGTGGCAGCGACACGCCCGCGAGCGCGAAGCCCATCGAGAAGCGGTCCCACAGGGTTCCGCGTTTGAGCGCCGAGACCACGCCGATGGACACGCCGACGACCAACCAGATCACCGCGGCGCCGGCGGCCAGCGACAGGGTGACCGGGATCCGGTCCTGTAGGCGTGGCCACACCTCGAGGTTGTTGCGGAAGGAGAAGCCCAGGCACGGCGGCGCGCAGTGCACCTTGCGGACACCGGTGTCGTAGTCCTTGCCGGCGATCATGCCCTTGACGAACCTGCCGTATTGCTCGGGCACCGACTTATCCAGCCCGAGGCTGTGCTTGACCTGCGAAATCGCTTCCGGGCTGGGCGACTTGCCGACATACCGCGCGGCGAGTTGGTCGCTTGTGGCGCCTCCCAGACGCGGTATCAGGAAGAAGATGGCGAAGACCGCCATGGTGACGATCAACAGGAGCACCACCGCTCCCGCCAGCCGCCTGAGCAGATAGAAAATCATGAGCCGGCGACCCGGTCCGGTGCGGGGAGCGGGATCACCACTCCCCGCACCGGAACTGACGGGCCTTCACCTCTCCTTCGGGCTACTGACCTCGTCGCAGGCTTACTGGATTCCGATGTTGAGGTAGTCGTACATCCCGGAGTACGCGGGGGTGACGACCAGGTTGGTCACGTTCGGCGGGCGGTAGAGCAGCGACTTGGTCCAGGCGAACGGGACCATCACCGCCGACTCCATGACCTTCTGGTCCAGTTGCTGCCAGATGGCCGCGCTCGCGTTCGGGTCGATCGTCCGCGTGGCCTGGTCGATCAGACCGTTGACCGCCGGGTCGTTCAGCTCGGACAGGTTCGTGCCACCGGCGGGCTTGATCGCCCGGCCGTCCACGATCTGCTGGAAGAAGCCGAACTGGGTGGGGAAGTCGGGGCCCCACTGCATGAACATGATGCCGACCTTGTTGTCCGCCACCCACTTGGGCACACCGGCGAACTGGGTGAAGTAGTCACCCGAGGGGTACTGGCGGATCTCGATCTTGATGCCGACCTTGGCGAGCGCGTTCTGCACCGACGTGGCGCCCGCGACCTCCTTGGGCCGGTTGCTGCGCGCGGTGAGCACGGTGCTGAAGCCGTCCGGCTTGCCGCACTGCTTGAGCTCGTCCTTGGCCTTGGCCACGTCACCGGTGTGCTTGGCGCCGTTGGGGTACATGTCGGCGACCTTGGAGCCGGCCAGCGTCGGCGGCATCAGGTTGGTCGCGATGTCCGCGCCGACCTCACCGCCGACCGCGCGCTGCATCTGCGACTTGTTCACCGCGTACTGCACGGCGCGCCGGCAGTGCACGTTGTCGAACGGCGGGGTCTTCGAGCTGATCGCCAGGTAGGCGAGCGCGCCGGATACCGCGTCGTCCGAGTTCTGGGCCAGCTTCTGGTCGGTGAGGATCTTGTTCTGCGCGGCGGCCTGGACACCGGTGCCGACCACGTCCAGTTGCGCCGTGTTGGCGAACAGGCGGTTGTCGACGTCGTTCGCGTCCTGCTTCTCCAGGAGCTCGATCCGGTCCGGCAGCGCCTTGCGCAGCGGGTCGGTGCTCGGGTCCCAGTTCGGGTTGCGGACCAGGTTGACCGCCTTGCCGGGCTCGTACTGGCCGTCGACCATGTACGCGCCGGACGCGAGGGGGTGCTTGACGTACTCCTTGCCGGTGTCCTTGGCGCGCGGCACCGGCGCGGTCTGCGGGAGCGCGGCGAGGTAGTTGAAGTCCGCGAACGGCTCCTTCATCTTGAAGATGATGGTGTAGTCGTCCGGCGTCTCGATCGCGCTCAGACCCTGCTTGTCCGCGGAGTCCTTGTACGGGCCCTTGTAGGTGCCGTCCGGGTCCAGGTACTGGGTGAAGTACGCCGGGCCGTTGGGCAGGATCTCCTTGTCGAAGGTCCGCTCCACCGCGTACTTGACGTCCGCGGCCTTGACCTCGGTGCCGTCCTCGTACTTGACGCCCTTGCGCAGGTGGTACGTCCAGGTCTTGCCGCCGTCGTCGGTCTTGCCCACCTCGGTGGCCAGGTCCGGCGCGAACTCGTAGCTCGCGTTGCCCGGGGCGGGCCTGAAGGTCAGCAGCGGACGGGCCATCAGCCGGGAGAAGTTCCAGGCCGAGGCGTAGTACATGTCGCCCGGGTCGAGCGAGTCGAACTTGTCCGAGCTGACCAGCTTGAGCGTGCCGCCCTTCTTGGTCGACTGGTTGACGACCTCGGTGATGGCCTTGTTGCTCGGCGAGTACTTCTTCTTCGAGCCGCCGCCACCACCGCCACACGCGGTTGCGGCCAACGCGGTGACCGCAACGATGCCGATCAGCGCCTGGGCCCTGCGCCTGCGAGTTACCGGGTGTTTCATCGCTGGTCGTGCCTCCTCGTGGGGACTTGCCGGATATTCAGCGGCTGCGTGGGTCCAGGGCGTCTCGAAGCCCGTCGCCGAGCAGGTTGAACGCGAGCACGGTGATGAAGATCGTGACTCCGGGGACGACCATGAACATCGGGGCGTCCTCGTACCGCGGGACGGCGCGCGCGAGCATGCCGCCCCACGAGGCGGTGGGTTCCTGTACGCCGACCCCGAGGAAAGAAAGGGCGGCCTCGAACAGGATGTTCGTGGGAATGAGCAGCGTGGCGTACACCAGGATCGGGCCGACCAGGTTCGGCATCAGTTCCTTGAAGATGATGTGCCGGTCGGTGGCCCCGAGGCTGCGCGCCGCCTCGACGAACTCGCGTTCGCGCAGCGACAACGTCTGGCCGCGCACGATGCGGGCGATGTAGGGCCAGCTGAAGAACCCGATCACGAAGATCAGGACGGTGACCCGGAGTGTGTCGCCCTTGAGGCCGAACGCCTCGCCCTGGAGGCTGCTGCCGATCGCGATCGCGAACAGGAGCAGCGGGAAGGCCAGGAAGACGTCCATGGCGCGGCTGATCAGCGCGTCGACCCAGCCGCCGAAGTAGCCCGCGGCGGTGCCCAGTACGACGCCGATCACCACGGACAGGAGCGTGGCCAGGAAGGCCACCAGCATCGAGATCCGGGCGCCGTAGACGATGCGCGAGAAGATGTCCCGGCCGTTGACCGGTTCCAGTCCCAGGGGGTGGTCCCAACTGGCGCCGCCGAAGCTGCCGTTGGGGATGTTCAGCACCGGGTCGAGCAGGTCGTCGTGGTACTCGGTGGGGTCCCCGCCGATGACCGAGGTGATCAAGGGTGCGAAGATCGCTACGAGTACCATGAAGACGATCACCACGCCACCGGCCATCGCGACCTTGTCGCGACGGAATCGGGCCCACGCGATCTGACCCAGGGAACGACCCTCGATGCGTACGCCGGAGGATTCGGCGATCGCTTCGGGGTGCGCCTCTCGGGCCACACCGGTGGTCTCGATCGGTGCCGTCATGGATCGACCCTCCCCGCTCACGGATGCGACGGCGGCTCGGGATCGCCGATCCCGTCGCCGTACCCGGCATTGCGATCCCGATGATCTTCGGGATCTGTCGTCCGGGTGAGACTCCTCCGTGACGCGGGTCACCAACAGGGGTCGCGGAATACCTTTACTGAACCGTGATTACGTCGACACGATTCACTGGTTGATCCGCGTAGATCGGTCACGAAATCACAACAAGGCAGCGGTTGATGACGTGACGTCAGTTTTTTGGGGGCATCAGTGCCTGTTGCCCGCGATCGCCACTGTGTGCCGATCGTCGATCACCGCGTGTCGCGGGCGGCCTCGTCGAGCATGTCGATGCCGATGAAGGGGCGCGTGTGGTCGCGCATCCACGCGGCCACCGGATCGAACGGGTCGTCCAACGCGACCGAGGACAAAGTGAGTCCGGCCGGCGCCGCGGCCGAGGCGCGGGCCATCGCGTCCCGCATCCGCTGCATCGTGGCGGGCTGATTGTCCGTCAGGCGCAGCCCGATCACGAGGCGTTCGGGTCCGACCGCGGGTCGCACCCAGGCCCGGTGGGCGGCGCGCACGACCTGGGTCTGGAACAGTTGGCCGCCGAGCAGCGCGTAGAACGCCGGGTCCCACAACGTGGGTTCGCCGACCTCCAGCGGTCCGGCCATCAACCGGTCCAGGCCGCCGACGATGCGCCGCAGGTCGAGATAGGGCACGCCGACGCCGCCGCCCTGGGCGTGCGGATTCAGCCACAGGCCCCAGCGGTCGGTGTACAGCGAGGACGCGATCTCGGTGACCGGACAGACCTCGAACGAGCGGTCCCAGCCACTGAGACGCAGCTGTTCCTCGGACGTGAACGCCGGGGCGTAGCGCCACCCGGCCACGTCCATGTTCCCGTACTGCGCGTCCGGACTGCCCGGTTGCCCCTGCCACAACAACATCCACACGTGGGCGCCGGTGAGCGCTTCGAGCAACCGCTCGTAGGCGTCGTAACGCCCGGGTGCCACCTGGCTCAAGGCCTGCTCGACCTGGTTCACGACGTCCTCCCCGAATCCGAACCGATGTACCGATGCACCGATGTGCCGATGTCGCGCTGTCCGACGCGGGCTCAGCGCTGGTCGACGCGCAGGTAGAACGGCTGGGTCCGCTCCAGCATCCAGTCCCCCACAGGATCCTGTGCCACGTCCAGGAGCACCACGTTCACCGGCCAGGGACACGGGGCCCGGCCGAGCGCGCGCTCCAGGGCGCCGACCGCGGCCAGTCGGTCCTCCTCCTGCCAGCGGTCCAACTCGACGCCGATGAACAGGCACGGCGGGTCGTTCTCGATCACGCCCAGGCCGCGGCGGGCACTGAGCACGACCGGTACGTGGGTGAACTCGGCGGCGGCCGCGATCAGGAAGTCCATCGGCTCCTGCTCCGGCTCGTACAGCCGCACGCGCGCGCCGCGCGGGCCCGAGCCGGGCGGTCGGGCCAGCTCCAGCACGCCGGGCGGCGGGATCGGGATGCCCACCTCGCCGCCGGGGTTGACCGCGATGCCCACGTGCGGCGGCATGCCGCGGGCGAACTCGCGCATCGGCGCGACGGTGCACGCCATCGGTCCGGCGATCCGCCGGAACTCCTCCTCCGAGGAGAACACCGGGACGTACGGCCGGCCGTCGATCTCGGTGGTGGGCAGGGTCAGTTCGCTGTCGGCCGGGTTGCCGCCCTCGGGCAGCGGCACCCATACGTCCGCCTCGGCCAAAGCCTCGAAGAGGGCCTCGGCCCGGGACGGATCGCGCATCGCCGCGACGAGCGCGCTCTCCACGGGATTGGCCGGGAACGGCATGGTGGTGCTCCTCTGGTGTCCGCCGCAGTTTACTTCTCGCCCGATTGCCGTCGCCGGGACTGTCCCGGTACGGGGTCTGCGAAAACGATCCGGCCCAGGTGCCCGGCGGCCGATCGGTCGAGCAGCACGCACGAGGTGAAGCCGCCCGGAGCCGAAGCCAGGGTGGGTCCCGCGTCCAGCCACGGCGACAGCCGGCCGAGCAACTCGCGCCATTCGCGGTGGTGTCGGGCGAACACCGGTGTGGACACCCCGCGCCCGCGTTCGCGCTGGCCGGAAAGCGCCTGTCGGGCGGTCACGTCCAGGAGCAGCGCGTGCGCGGAGCTGCCGCGCCGACGGGCCGCGAGCACCAGCACCCGGCGCAGGATCGGGTTGCGGCCGCTGTCGTGCACGACCACCGCACCGGGGCCGCGCAGTGCCCGGGCCACCTCGCCGTAGTGGGAGAGCCGCACCAGCGGCCGGTAGATCCGGTAGGGGATCCGCCCCGCCCGTACCGCCCAGCGGGCCCGGACCAGATCGGCGTCCAGGACGGCGACCCCGGCCCCGGGCGTGACCACGCGCGCGAGCAGCGTGCTCTTGCCGGCTCCCGGCAGGCCGGTGACCACGAGCACGCACGATGCCGGATAGGCCAGGACGTCCACGATCCGGTCGCCGATCCCCTCCCCCGCCCGATCACGCTCCTCCCGGAGGTCGTGCACGGACCGGGGGGTCAACACGCCGCCCGTCGCGGCGCCGGTATGCGCCCCCGCCGAGTCCGTCTCCACGAGTCCTCCCCTTGTCACAACCGTCATGCCCTGCGCATGGTGTCGCACCCATGGGTGCGCGCGCGTCCCGGTGATCCCTCGGACTCCGCGGGGCCCGGTCCCGGCGAGGTCCCGGTCCCGGCGGGGGATTGACGTCACGCGCTAGCATGCCGGGCACAACCTCATAACGGCCGTCGACCCCACGCGGAAGAGTCCTCGCCCACGAGCGGGGCGCCGAAGGAGCAACTCCTCCCCGGAATCTCTCAGGCACCGATACCGCATGGGTCAGGCACTTCTGGAAAGCAACCACACCGCAGGTGTGGTTCACCCACGGTGCAAATCGCGAGTTCGACGCGATGAAGCTCTCAGGTTCCGATGACAGAAGGGGAGGGCACCCCACTTTTCGACCGACTCTGGTCGAAAAGGGCTGAAAGCCGTGGCAGGGAGCCCCCTTTGTTGTCGTATTCGCCGCAGTACCCGTCACCTTCCGCGCCGGCCGAGCGCGCGGCCGTTCGCCATGCCCGCGACCGGCCCGCGCCCTTGGCGTGTTCCCGCCGGCGCCCCCTCGAAGGAGCCTTCGCATGACCACCGACCGCCGGACCCCGCTCGACGCCGTGCACGACGCGCTCGGGGCCACGATGACCGACTTCGCCGGTTGGCGGATGCCGCTCCGGTACGGGAGCGAGCGCGACGAGCACACCGCGGTGCGCACCACGGCCGGTCTGTTCGACCTCACCCACATGGGCGAGATCGAGGTCACCGGCCCGGACGCCGCCCGCGCGCTCGACCACGCCCTGGTCGGTTTCGTGTCGAAGATCGGGATCGACCGCGCCCGGTACACGATGATCTGCACCGAAGAGGGCGGCATCGTCGACGACCTGATCGTCTACCGGCTGGGCGACGAGCACTTCGTGGTGGTGGCCAACGCGTCCAACGCCGACGTGGTCGCGGGCAGCCTGGCGTACCGCTCGGAGAAGTTCGACGCCACCGTGCGCGACGCGTCCGAGGAGTACACGCTGCTCGCCGTGCAGGGCCCCACGTCGACCGCGATCGTCGGCTCGCTCACCGACGCCGACCTGCCCGCGCTCAAGTACTACGCGATCCTGCGCACCGAGGTCGCCGGCGTGCCCGTACTGCTCGCGCGCACCGGCTACACCGGCGAGGACGGCTTCGAGCTGTTCGCCGCGCCCGGCGACGCGGTCGCGCTGTGGGAGGCCCTGCTGACCGCCGGCAAGCCGCACGGCCTGGTGCCGGCCGGCCTGTCCTGCCGCGACACGCTGCGCCTGGAGGCGGGCATGCCGCTGTACGGCCACGAGTTGACCCGGGACACCACCCCGTACGAGGCCAACCTGGGCCGGGTGGTCCGGCTGGACAAGCCCGAGGACTTCGTCGGGCGCGACGCGCTGGCCGCCGCGCAGGAGGACGTGCGCCGCACGCTGGTCGGTCTCACCTCGCCGGGCAAGCGGGTCCCGCGTGCGGGCTACCCGGTGGTGGACGCGGAGACCGGCGAGAAGGTCGGCGAGGTCACCTCCGGCGCACCCTCGCCCACGCTCGGCGTGCCGATCGCGATGGCGTACGTGAGCACGGACCGGGCCGAACCGGGCACACGCCTGGCCGTGGACATCCGCGGCAAGGCCGAGCCGGTCGAGGTGGTCGCACTGCCGTTCTACAAGCGGGGCTGAGGTCGGCCGACCCGCCGACCGGAACAAACCATCACAAAAACACCTGAGGGACAGACCCTCCGCATTCGAATGGAGAATGGACCCGTGCACGCACCCCAGCACCTGCGCTACAGCAAGGAACACGAGTGGCTCGACGAGGCGGCCTCCCCCGCCCTCGTCGGCATCACCCAGCACGCGGCCGACGCGCTCGGCGACGTGGTGTTCGTCCAGCTTCCCGAGGTCGGCCAAGCGGTCGTCGCCGGTGAGCCGTGTGGCGAGTTGGAGTCCACGAAGTCGGTCAGCGACATGTACGCGCCGGTCTCCGGCGAGGTCGTCGAGATCAACGACGCGGTCGCCGAGGACCCCGCCCTCGTGAACTCCGACCCCTTCGGGACGGGCTGGTTGTTCAAGGTGCGCATCGACGGCGAGGCCGAGGGCCTGCTGTCGGCCGACGAATACGCCGCGTTCTGCGGCGAATGATCGAGATCGACCCGATCGAGGAGCTGACAACCGTGACGATCCTGGACCGTCCGCTGAGCGAGGTGGACCCGCAGGTCGCCGCCGCCGTCACCGACGAGCTGCACCGCCAGCAGAACACCCTGGAGATGATCGCCTCCGAGAACTTCGCCCCCGTGGCGGTGCTGGAGGCGCAGGGTTCCGTCCTGACCAACAAGTACGCCGAGGGCTACCCCGGCCGGCGCTACTACGGCGGCTGCGAGCACGTCGACGTCGTCGAGCAGCTCGCCATCGACCGGGTCAAGGAGCTCTTCGGCGCCGAGGCCGCCAACGTGCAGCCGCACTCGGGCGCGTCCGCGAACGCCGCCGCGATGTTCGCGCTGCTCACCCCCGGCGACACGATCCTGGGCCTGGACCTGGCCCACGGCGGCCACCTCACCCACGGCATGCGGATCAACTTCTCCGGCAAGCTCTACAACGTGGTCGCCTACCACGTCGACGAGAAGGCCCACCGGGTCGACATGGAGGAGGTCGAGCGCCTGGCCAAGGAGCACCGGCCGAAGATGATCATCGCGGGCTGGTCGGCCTACCCGCGGCAGCTCGACTTCGCCGAGTTCCGCCGGATCGCCGACGAGGTCGGTGCCTACCTCATGGTGGACATGGCGCACTTCGCGGGCCTGGTCGCCGCGGGTCTGCACCCCAGCCCCGTGCCCTACGCGGACGTGGTCACCACCACGACGCACAAGACCTTGGGCGGCCCGCGCGGCGGCGTCATCCTGTCCAAGGCGGAGTACGCCAAGAAGATCAACTCTGCGGTCTTCCCGGGCCAGCAGGGCGGCCCCCTGGAGCACGTGATCGCGGCCAAGGCGGTGGCCTTCAAGGTCGCCGCCTCCGACGACTTCAAGGACCGCCAGCGGCGCACCCTGGAGGGCTCGGCCATCCTCGCCGACCGGCTCACCCGCAAGGACGTCACCGACGCGGGCATCACCGTGCTCACCGGCGGCACCGACGTGCACCTGGTCCTGGTCGACCTGCGCGACTCGGAGCTCAACGGTCAGCAGGGCGAGGACCGACTGCACGAGATCGGCATCACGGTCAACCGCAACGCGGTCCCGTTCGACCCGCGCCCGGCGATGGTCACCTCCGGTCTGCGGATCGGCACGCCGGCGCTGGCCACCCGCGGCTTCGACAAGGCGGACTTCGAGGAGGTCTCCGACATCATCGCCGAGGCCCTCCTCCCCGGCTTCGACGACGCCCGCAGGGCGGCCCTGGCCACGCGCGTCACGGCCCTGGCGAAGAAGCACCCGCTGTACCCGAACCTCTGACCCACGACCTCACGGCGTCAGGTTCACGAGCACGGCCGCGGGGCCGGCAGGGCGATCCCCTGCCGGCCCCGCGGCCGTTCACCCAACCGCTTCCCGCGTCCGGTTGCGCGGTTTCGGCCGCGGGTGGGCCGAACAGGTGACGGAACCGCATCAACTCGTGAGTGTGGCCCGCGTGATCGGGTTCGGCGCGTTGGGATGGAGCCGCGGGGGTCCGCCACGACCCGATGAAGGTGCAGTCCCATGAACGACTCGCCGAACCACTCGTCCGACCCGACCGGCAACCCGTACGCTCCACGCCTGGTCGCCGCCGGCCAGACCTTCGACGTGATCGAGGTCGACGCGCGGCTGGGGCGCGAGGCGGTGAAGCAGTTGCGCGCGGCGGGAGTTCGGGTCGGCCCGGTGATCCACGACCGGCGCTGCGCCAAGATGGGCTTCCTGGTCCCGGTCACCTCCCCGGCCCGCACGCGCCTGCGCGACCAGCGCGGCCCGAGCCGACACGGCCTGGGCGCCTGGGTCACCTTCCCGCCCGCGCGCGGCGAGAGCGGCCCGCTGGTCTGGTACATCGCCCCGACCGAGAACCCGATCCCCACCCCGCTCGCCCCACTCGACTCCGCCATCGCCCGCGCCGCCGCGACCCTGATCGATCACACCTGACCCACCGCCACCCTCGCCGGCCCCCGAACACGGCGCCACGACGCGGGCTCCAACCCACCGCCCCGACCGAAAAACCCGCCCCCCACCCCCACCCCACTCGCGCGTCAGGCCCCCGAGCACACCCCCACACGATGCGGGCTCCGGTTCACCACCCCACCCGCCCCCGCACCACCCGCCCCGCCGCGACCCTGATCGATCACACCCGACCCACCACCACCCTCGTCACACCCCCGAGCACGCCCATACGATGCGGGCTCCGGTCTGGTGATGGGGGCGACGGATGGGTGTGGTGGGACGCAAGGTCGGGGAGTTACGCGGCGAGGTGGTCGGGCACCTCTGGGTGCGGCGGCGGATCCGGCAGTGGATCTCGATCGGGTTCGTACTCGGGCTGATGCTCGGCGCGGCGGCAGCCGCGGGCGTGGCGGCGTTGTACTGGCCGGAGCAGGACAAGCCGCTGAAGATGACGATGCGCGAGGGGGAGATACCGGTCAAGGCGCCGGCCGTGCTCAGCGGTCCGGCCACGCTCACCGCTCAGGGGCTCACCTGCGGCATCGAGTGGATCACCGGCACCCACGCCGAACACTTCGCCCAGGGCCGGTTGTGCCGGGTCAAGGTCTCCATCGCCAACAACTCGCTGGCCACGGTGCAGATCGCCAACCTGGAGCAGCGCCTGGTCCTGCCCGACGGCACCCAACTGGCCATGGACCTGGAATCGATGGAGATCAAGCGCCAACTCCGCGAGTTCACCCTCGGCGCCTCCGACACCCTGGTCGAGGACCTCTGGTTCGACCTCCCCAAGAACGTCACCCCCACCGCCATCCTCCTGCGCGCCAACCCCGAAACCCCCCAGGGCCGCGCCGAACTCCCACAAAAGGACTGGTCGAGGAAATGAGGAAATAACGAGCCTGAGGCGCCCACATTCGGGCGTCATCCCCGGTGCGGCGGGATCGGTGGGCAACTCCTCGGCGAGGGCCTGGCGTTCGGCCTGATCATGGCGCCGGCGGGTGGTTCGGCGAGGGAAAGCCGGCCGATCGTGGACGCGTTGCGGGTCGTGGTGCAGGCTCTGGGCGATGCCGACACCCCCTACCATCGGGGCGTGTCGGCGCCTGTACGGGGGCGCGTCGTCCAGAAAGGCGCACTTGTGACGCAGTCCTTCCACCCGCCCGGATCCCCCGGAGTAGACCGGAAGCCGATGTTCGCCTTCGGTTGGATTCCGCTGCCCAAGCGGGTCGCCGAGCGCTACTTCGTGCCCGACTACCGGCTGATCGGGCGCGACGTGACCCTGGAGCGGGTGCGCGTGATCCGGTCCTGGCTCGGCCTGGGCGTGCTGGTGTGGATCGCGGCCACCTACGGCGGCGGCGAGGACGCCGCCCAGGGCCTGATGACCAGCTTCGTCGCGTCCGTGTTCGTCGCGATCATCGCGTGCCCGATCGCGGTGGCCATCATCGTCGCCCTGACCCGCGCGGACGTACGCACCGAGACGCGCAAGAGCCTGATGTTGCCGCTGCGTTCGCTCGCGCTGTTCGTGCTCGTCTCGGTGGCCACGCTCGGCGGCCTGACCGCGCTGGCGTACGGGTCCAAGGGGGTCAACGCCGGCGCCAGCGTGGCCTCGTTCTTCATCACGGCGCTCGGCCTGGCCGTGTCGCTGTGGGTGCTGCGCTTTTGGATCCTCGCCGTGCGCGCGATCCCGCAACACCTGTTCCGCGCCGTGGACGGGCACCCGCTGCTGCCCGCGGTGATCGCGCCCTGGCTGTCGTGGTGTGGCGCGCTGATCGACCTCGGCGACGACGGCGGCAAGGGCGCGCTGCCGGTCGGCGTGCGGCTGGTCGGCACGCTGGGTGGCCCGGTCACCATCACCGTCATGTCGTTGTGGGAGATCCGCCGGGTTCGCAGCCGCTACGGCGTCACCTTCCGCGGCGGACCGCACCCCACCCGCAGGCCCGATCCGATCATGCCGCCGATGCCGCCGTTCCCGAGCCAGGCCAACCCGTGGCAGCAAACTCCGCAGCCGCAGGGCCTCTTCCAACAGGGGCCGTTCCCGCCCACCCCGCCACAGGGGCCCCACTCGCAACAACACCCGGCCTGGCGGCAGCAGCCCGGATACCACCAGCCCCCGCCGCCCCCGTGGGGCCCGCCGCGCGGCTGACCCCACCCGTCGCCGGGGGTGGCGACCGATCCGGCCCACCCCCGGACGCGCCGGCGGATGCCCGGTCCGTCGAAGACCTCAGTCCGTCGACAACCGCTCACGCAACCGCGCGACCTGCGCGTCGGTCACCCCCAGGCCGTCCCGCACATAGCCCTCGACCGACCCGTACAGCTCCTCCGCCGTCGAGAACGCCGTGTTCAGGTAGTCCTCGTGCACATCGAAGACCGGCTTGAGATGCGCGGGGTCGAAGCCGCGCTCGGCGATGTGCCGCAGGATCTCGCCGTTCTTGTCCTTGAGGTGCTCGGTGCTGGCCAGGTAGTCCTCGAACACGGTCGCCCGGGGCACTCCGAGCAGGGTGAGCAGCACCGCCGAGGTCCACCCGGTGCGGTCCTTGCCCTGCGAGCAGTGGAACACCGTCGGCACGTCGACGGCCGCCATCCGCGCGAACACCTCGCGGTAGGCGGCCCGGGCGCCCTCGGTGGTCACGAACCGTCGATACACCTCGCACATCAGCTCGCGCCCGGCGGTGCCGCCGAGCAGTTCGCCCGCGCGATCCGGGTCGGCGAACACCTCGCCGAACAGCTCGTCGTTCTGCCGCCCCATCACGTCCGCGATCAACAGCTCCGCGCCCTGCGGCACCCGGTCCGGCTCGCGGTCGCGCTCGGTGTCCGAACGCAGGTCGATCACCAGGCCGATGCCCAGCCGCAGCAGCGTCGCGGCGTCCGCGGTGTCCACCTCGCCGAGGCCGTCGGAGCGGTACACGAGCCCCGTGCGCACCTTGCGGCCGTCCGCGGTGGCATGCCCACCCGCGTCACGGAAGTTCGGGGCGGTGACCAGGATCGGCGTCGGGGACGTCATGGTGCGCGGTCCTTCGCTTCGAGGAGATGCCGGGCGAGCAGATACCGAACGGGCGGCTGCCGAGTGAGTACCACCACCCTACGTGAGCGTACGGCGGGTTCACCCGGGACCCGCGCCCGCGCTCGCGCCCCGCTACGTGGGTGCCCACACCGCGTGCTCGACCCGCAACAACATGGCCGACCGCCCCGCCAGTCGCAGTCCGCTGCCCCCCGCGACCGGCTCGCTGTACCGCGCCATCGGGTCGCCCTCCAGCGCCGTGTCCAGGACCACCTCGTAGCTGTGCGCCCACGGCTCGTCCGGCAGCGTGAACCGCATCGGCTGCGAGGACGCGTGCAGGATGAACAGGAAGCTGTCGTCCACGATGCGTTCGCCGCGCGGTCCCCGGCGGTCGATGTCCAGGCCGGACAGGTACATGCCCAGCGTCGCGGTCGGCGCGAACCAGTCCTTGCGGGTCATCTCCCGCCCGCCGGGGGTGAACCAGGCGAGATCGCGCAGCCCGTCCGGCGCGACCGGGCGGCCCGAGTAGAAGGCCCGCCGGCACAACACCGGATGCGCGCGCCGCAGGCGGATCAGCCGGGCGGTCAGGTCGAGCAGCGGACGCCACTCCGGCGAGTCCAGCGCCGACCAGTCCAGCCAGGACATCTCGTTGTCCTGGCAGTAGGCGTTGTTGTTGCCCGCCTGGGTGCGGCCCATCTCGTCGCCCGAGGTGATCATCGGGACGCCGGTGGACAGCAGCAGAGTGGTCATCAGATTGCGGATCTGCCGCTTGCGCAGCGACACCACGTTCGAGTCCGACGTCTCGCCCTCGTAGCCGTGGTTCCAGGACCGGTTGTTGTCGGTGCCGTCGCGGTTGTCCTCGCCGTTCGCCTCGTTGCGCTTGCGCTCGTAGGTGACCAGGTCGCGCATCGTGAAGCCGTCGTGCGCGGTGACGAAGTTGATCGAGGCGTACGGGTTGCGGCCGTCGCGCTGGTACAGGTCGGACGAGCCGGACAGCCGGTACGCCAGTCCACGCACGTCCGGGCGGGCACCTCGCCAGAAGTCTCGGACCGCGTCCCGATACTGGTCGTTCCACTCGGTCCACAGCGGCGGGAACGCGCCCACCTGGTAGCCGCCCGCGCCCAGGTCCCACGGCTCGGCGATCAACTTCACCCGGGACAACACCGGGTCCTGGGAAATCACGGTCAGGAACGAGGACAGCCGGTCCACGTCGTGCAGCGAGCGGGCGAGGGCCGCGGCCAGGTCGAAGCGGAAGCCGTCCACGCCCATCTCGGTCACCCAGTAGCGCAGCGAGTCGGTGATCAGCTGGAGCACGTGCGGCTGGACCACGTTGAGCGTGTTCCCGCACCCGGTGTAGTCGGTGTAGTGCCAGCCGTCGTCGGCCATCCGGTAGTAGCCGGCGTTGTCGATGCCGCGAAAGCACAGTGTGGGTCCGGCCGGGCCGCCCTCGCCGGTGTGGTTGTAGACCACGTCCAGGATCACCTCGAGCCCGGCCGCGTGCAGCGCGTGCACCATGTCCCGGAACTCGTGCACCTGGCCACCGCGCCCGCCCGCCGAACTGTAGCCGGCGTGCGGCGCGAAGAAGCCCACCGTGTTGTAGCCCCAGTGGTTGGTCCGCCCGCCGCGCAACAGGTGTTCCTCGGACACGAACTGGTGCACCGGCAACAGCTCGACTGCGGTCACCCCGAGCCGGACCAGGTGGTCGATCGCGGCCGGATGGGCCAGGCCCGCGTAGGTGCCGCGCAGGTGGTCCGGGACGCGCGGGTGGCGCGCGGTGAAGCCCTTGACGTGCAGTTCGTAGATGACACTCTCGGCCCACGGAATCTTCGGCCGGCGATCCTGCGACCAGTCGGCGTCGTCCGCGACGACCACCGACTTGGGTACGTACGCGGCCGAGTCGCGATCGTCGCGCACCGTGTCGTCCCGGCCGCGCACGTGCCCGAACACCGCGTCGTGCAGCACGAAGTCGCCGTCCACGGCCCGCGCGTACGGGTCCAGGAGCAACTTGGCCGGATTCCACCGGGCGCCGCGGCCGGGCTCCCAGCGTCCGTGTACGCGGTAGCCGTAGCGCTGGCCCGGCCGCACGCCGGGCACGTAGCCGTGCCACACCCGGAAGGTCTGCTCGCGCAGCGGCAACCGGGTCTCGCGCGCCGTCCCGTCCGGGCCGTCCTCGAACAGGCACAGCTCGACCGCGTCGGCGTCGCCCGCCCACAGCGCGAAGTTGGTGCCCGCACCGTCGAAGCGCGCGCCCAGCGGCAACCGGCGGCCCGGCCAGGGCGGCGGCACGTGGCCGTTGGCCGTGGCGAAACCGCCGAGCGCGCCACGCGCGTCGACCCCGGGGTCCGTCGATTCCCACTCGAGCGTCACGGCCCGCCTCCCCATCCCGCTCCCCAGGATGTTCCCGCCGTGCCCCCACGCCTACACGCCCACGCACCCATGCGTGTAAGCCGCCGCGGGGGGGGGGGGGGGGGGGGGGGGGGGGGGGGGGGGGAGAGGGGGGGGGGGGGGGGGGGGGGGGGGGGGGGGGT